>JAYRVK010000312.1:0-7505 GCA_041918555.1 Sandaracinaceae bacterium | reverse complement strand
GCTCCGCAGGCCGACGCGGTGCGTGAGCTGGACGCGGCGCGTGGGGCGGCCGCGGGTCGAGAGTGAGGACACCGTGCTCGAGAGGCAGCCGAGCGCGTGGGGCGAGGTGCCCGGCGGCAGCGTCGCGTTGACGAGGACCATCCGACCGGTCTGCTCCACGGTGACGCAGCGCGCGAGGCGCCCGCTCGCTGCGCTCAGCACGCTGCGCGCCTCACCCTCCGAGAACGCGACCGCGGGGGGGGGCTCCGGCGGCTCGCGTCGCTCCTGGACCTGGAACGTGCGGCGCGCGCGGACCGTCCGGCCGACCGCGTAGGCCTCTTCGCGCAGCGACTCGCGGATCGCGCGGACCGCGCAGCTCTCGAGGGCGTGATCGCGCGGGCGGCTCCGCACGCTCACGGAGATGCGCGCGTTCCACAACGTCGAGGGCGCCGCGCCGGGGGAGACCGTCGCGCGCACCTCGGCGAGGTAGGCGCTCGTGTCGGTTCGCGTCGCGCACCCCGCGACCGCGCCCTGCGCCTGACCGAGCAGCGCGTCGAGGTCGCCGCTCGAGAGCTCGTCGACCGGGTGGGCGGGTCGGTAGTCTTGCGCGTGGCCCGCGATGGGCGCGGCCAGCACGAGGGCGAAGAGCACGAGGGGGCGCATGGTCGTCTGGACCAGCCTACGGCGAACGACCTTGGGATGCCCCCTCACTGCCAGCGCAGGACGAGCTCGAGGTGGTGATCCCCGTCGCCGCCCCCCGCGACGACCCGCGCGGTGATGTTCTTGGCCCCGAGCGTCTCGAGCACGCCCTCGATCCCGCCGACGAAGTCCCACCACATCAGGTGCGAGTAGCCGTGGTACTCGCGGAACCGGTAGTGCATCGAGCCCGAGCTCGCGTCGACCACCTCGATCACGCCGCCGTCGATGTAGCGGCTCGAGACCCGCATCGACTGCTGCAGCGCCTTGTGCGGGCTCAGGAACAGCCGCACGATCCGGAAGAGCGTCGCGAAGTCGGACTTCACCGCCTCGCGCGAGAGCAGGCGCACCGTGCCCTCGTCGCCGCGGACCGCGCGCACGATCTGCCGGAGCAGCGCGTCGTACCACGCGGCGGGGTACCAGCCGTTCGAGGTGACTCCGCCGTGGCGCAGCGCCTCGCCGACCTCGCCGCCGAGGTCGCGCTCGACGGCCGCGCGCACCGCCGGGCCGTGCACGCGCGCCAGCGCCGCCAGCGTGCCGACGAAATTGATCCCTTTGAGCTGTCGAGGCTCGCCCACCCGACGGGGAGACTACCAGGCCCCGCGATCAGTGGCCCAATCGGTCGCACGCGAGGGTCGAGCCGCTCTCGCAGCCCTCCTCGAAGAGCCCGCGCGCTCGCTCCGCGTCCGGCTCGATCCCGTCCCCCGCCTCGAGCCGCTCCGCGAAGGCGAGGCACGACGGCGCGAACCCGCGGTCGCAGGCCTGCTCCAGCATCTGGGCGCCGCGCGCGCGATCCGCGTCGCGCAGCCCCTGCTCGTGGAGCGCGGCCACCGGCGCGCCCGTCGCCTCGATCGACGGGGCGACCGGCGCCGGCTCGGCCTCGTCGGGGCTGCGCTCGATCGCGGGCGCCTCCGCGGGGTCCGCGTCGGGGGCGCAGGCGAGGAGGGCGAGCGCGCAGAGCGAGAGCAGCGTGGTCCGCATGGGCTCGATTCTAACAGCGGCGGCGCGCCCGGGCCGGGCCGCGCGATGGTATCGTCGTGATCGATGGTGGGGTTGGTCCGGCTGCGTCGAGGCGACCGGTTCGCGGAGGACTTCGAGATCCTCCGCGTGGTCGCCGAGGGCGGGATGGGGACCGTCTACGCCGTCCACGACCACGCGGCCGGCGAGGTGCGCGCGATCAAGCTCCTGCTCCCCGAGCTGATCGCCGACGAGCGCAGCCGGCGGCGCTTCACGCAGGAGGCGCAGGTGGCGGCCGCGATCGAGAGCCCCCACGTGCCGCAGGTCTATCGCGGCGGGATCGATCCGGTCACCGCGACCCCGTACATCCTGATGGAGCTCCTCGATGGAGAGGACCTGCGCGAGCGCATCGGCCGTCAGGGCGCGCTCCCGGTCCTCGAGGCGCTGCCGATCTTCGATCAGCTCGGCCACGCGCTCGAGGCGGCGCACCGCGCCGGGATCGTGCACCGCGACCTCAAGCCGCGGAACGTGTTCCTGCAGATGGACTCGGAGGGCGGCGTCTTCGTGAAGCTCCTCGACTTCGGCGTCGCCAAGCTCCTCGACGCGCACCGCACGTCGGCCACGGGGACCGGGGCGGTGGGCTCGCCGATGTGGATGGCGCCCGAGCAGACCTCGGCCGGAGGCCGGATCGCCCCGGCGACCGACGTCTGGGCGTTCGGGTTGCTCGTCTTCTACGTGCTCACCGGCAAGGTCTTCTGGGAGACGGCGAGCGGGCACCAAGGCGTCACGGGGCTCTTGCGCGAGATCCACGTCGACCCGATCCCCGTCGCTTCGGGCCGCGCGAGGCAGCTCGGCGCGACGGTGACGCTCCCCGACGGCTTCGACGCGTGGTTCGAGCGCGCGGTGTGCCGCGACCCCCGGGTCCGCTACCGCGACGCGGGGGTGGCGCTGCTCGCGCTGCGGCCGGTCCTGCGCACGAGCGCGGCGCACTCGCAGCTCGCGTACGCGTCCACCCTCGCGTTCGCGGCGCCCAAGGTCGAGATCGCGACGGGCAAGCCCCCGGACATCCCGCTGACCTTCGACTCCGCCGCGACGCTGCCGTTCAGCGGTGTGCGGACCCCCGAGGAGCGGACCTCGCCGGTCCCCGAGGCGCGCCCGCCCGCCGACTCGAACGACCCGACGCCCGTGCACGCGCCGCCCCCGCGTCCGTCCGATCCGTCGGTGCCCGCGACGTGGACCGCCGAGGACTCGCGCCCCTACTCCATCGCGTCGCGCCCCGAGTTCACCCGGCCCGCGCGCACCTCGACGGAGCCTGCCGAGCCGGAGGGCCGAGGCCCGTGGATGTGGGCCGGCGTGCTCCTCTTCGCGACCATCGCCGTCTGCCTCGTCGCGTCGCTCGCCGTGTGGGTGGTGCTGAACGTGGGCACGCCGTAGGCTCCGCGCTCGTGGCCGCCGAAGAGCACCGATCGATGTTCGGCGTCGCGATCCGCGACGCCAACCGCTTGCGCAAGGTCGCGCAGGTGGTGGTCAGCCACGGGTTCGGCGAGATCATCCTGCGCACCCCGCTCGCCGGCCTCGTCGGCAAGCAACCGACCGCCGAGGAGATCCGCGGCGACGCGCCGGAGCGGTTCACGCACCTGCTCGGCGAGCTCGGCCCGACCTACATCAAGCTCGGGCAGGTCCTCTCCATGCGGGCGGATCTGCTCCCCGCGGCGTACGTCAAGGCGCTTTCCACCCTCCAGGACCAGGCGCCGGTGATCCCGTTCGCCGACGTGAAGCAGGTCGTCGAGGCAGGGCTCGGGCGGCCGCTCGACGAGCTCTTCGCGGTGTTCGACGAGGAGCCGCTCGCGACGGCCTCGATCGGGCAGATCCACACCGCGACGACGACCGACGGCCGGAGGGTCGTGGTGAAGGTGCAGCGCCCGCGCATCGGGGACGTGATGCGCGGCGACCTCAACATCCTCTACCTCGCGGCGCGCGCGCTCGAGGCGAGCGTCGACGAGCTCAAGCTGATCGCGCCCTCGGAGATCATCGCCGAGTTCGAGAAGAACCTCCTGCGCGAGCTGAACTTCACGGCCGAGCTGGCGAACCTCGTGCGCGCCAAGCAGCTCCTCGACCCCGCGCGGCCGGTGACCGTGCCCGACCCGCTCCCCGAGCTGAGCTGCCGCACGGTGCTCACGATGACGCGCTTCGAGGGCCGCGCGGTGCGCGACCTCGAGCCCGGGAGCGAGGAGGCCGAGCACGCGATCACCGAGATCCTCCACGCGATGTGCAAGGGCGTGTTCCTCGACGGCTTCTTCCACGGCGACCCGCACGCGGGGAACATCCTGGTGAACGACGAGGGCACGCTCTGCTTCCTCGACATGGGGCTCGTCGGGACGCTCTCGCCCGAGCAGCGCGACGACCTCGTCACGCTGGTGCTCGGCACCATCCTCGACGACGCGTCGACGGTCGCGCGGGTGCTCCTGAAGATGGGCACGCCCACGCAGCGCGTGGACATCGGCGAGCTCAAGCGCGAGATCGTCCGGGTGCGCGCGCAGTACGTGATGGTGCGCAGCGTCGGCGAGGTCGACACCCAGGGCTTCATCGACGAGTTCGCGCAGGCGGTCGGCAAGTACCGCGTGAAGCTCGCCACGGAGTACTCGGTGCTGGTGAAGGCGGCGGGCACCGTCGAGGGGCTCGTGCGTGCGCTCTACCCGGACATCGACGCGCTGGCGGTGACCAAGCCCTACGTCGAGCGCATGTTCGGCGAGCGCTACAGCCCGCAGCAGATGGTCCAGCAGGCGCTCGGCGGCGGCGTCGGCGCGGCGTCGCTCCTGCGCACGCTCCCCACGCACCTCGACCAGATCCTTCACGACTTCGAGACCGGCAACCTCATCGTCAACCCGAGGACCCCGACCCTCGACAAGCTCCCGGACACCCTGCACCAGTCCGCCACGCGGATCGCCGTCGCGCTCTTCGCCGCGTCGATGACCATCGCCTCGGCCGTGTCGATCCCCGCCGGCTACGAGGGCTACATGGACTGGGCGCGCATCGCCATGTTCATGCTCTTCACGTCCCTCGCGATCGGCGGCTGGACGGTGACGTGGTGGTGGCACTGGCTCGGGCGCGGCGTGACCCTGAAGCTCACGCCGATCCTCAACCTGCTGCGGCGCCGCCGGCGCTAGAACGGCGAACGGCCGCCCCCGGGGGAGCGGCCGTCCACACGGTGCAAGTCGTCTTGCGTGCGCTCAGAGCACGCGGACGTTGAACAGGCGCAGGACGCCGACGTCCGCGCTCGCGCGGTCGCTGACGCTCAGCGTGTAGGTGCCCAGGCCGCCGCTCGGGCCGACCGGGAAGTGCTGGGTCAGCTCGAAGCCGTCGGCGCTCCCGCCCGCGCGGTTCGTCAGCACGCGGCGCACGCCGTCCGGATCGGTCACCACCACGACGAGGTCGCCGCGGTAGGTGTGATCGATCCGCACCGTCACGTGGTAGTGCGTGCCGCCGACGGGCGCGGTCACGTCGAGGCGCTGGTTGATGCCCGCGACGTTCGCGTCCGGGATCGCGACGGCGAGGGCGCACTCGCCCTCGTGGGCGAAGGGCGCGATGCCGGTGCGCTCGCACTCGTTCGGGAAGGTCTGGCCGTTGCAAGAGCAGACCGGCGCGAGCTCGCGCGTGCAGCCGCGGGGGTGCACGTCGGTCACGCAGGTGCCGGGCTGGTCGACGCCGCAGGTCGGCGCGGTGGTGCGGCCGCGGTCGCAGACCAGGCCGTCGGCGCAGACGACGCCCATGCCGCAGGCCTCGCCCTCGTTCGCGACCGGCGGGCAGTAGCGCATCGTGCAGCGCCAGAGGCCGCCGCTGCACGAGCACACGTTGCAGCCGTCGTTGCGGGTCTCGCCGTCGGTGCACACCGTCGGGGGGCTGCCGCACTGCCAGCCGCACGCGCCGGACTCGCAGGTCGGGTAGCCGACGCACAGGACGTGCGCCCACTGGTTGCCCGGCATGCTGCACTCGGTCACGTCGCCGCCGGGGCACGCGCCATCGCGCGCGCACGTGCCGGACGCGCCGCAGTAGAGGTCTTCCGCGCAATCCTCGTTGCCCCGGCACGACGCGCCCTCGCCGCCGAGCTCCACCGGCCGGCAGCCGAGGAAGCAGGGGTAGCGCAGGCAGCGCACGACCTCGGTCGGGCACTCGAAGCCCGCGTCGCAGTCGTCGTCCTCGAGGCAGCCGAGGCCGAACACCTCGATGCGATCGATGTGGAAGCCCCACGCGGTGACCGTGTCGTCGGTCACGAGGCGCACGCCGAGCTCACCCGTCTCGTACTCGCGCGTCGTGAACGCCGCCATGCGGCCGTCGAACCGATCGAGCACCGCGCCGCTCGCGAGGTCGACGACCTCGACGAAGTCGTAGCCGCGCTCGGTCTCGAGGCGCGAGAAGTGGATGCGCGCGCGCGCCGCGCCGGCCGAGTACGCGCGGAGGTCCCACGTGTGCTCGAAGACGTTCGCGTACGGGTGCGCGCTCTCGATGCCCACGCCGACCTGGGCCCACACGTCGCGGCCCGGCGGGGGCGGCGGCGCCGCCTCGGCGTAGTCGAGGTCGATCGACCAGGTCAGCAGGCGGCCGACGTCCTGTCGCGCCATGTCGCTCACGGTCAGGCGCCAATCGCCGACGGCGGTCTCCCCCTCGAAGACGGTCGTCAGGTCGGCCGAGATGTTCAGGTCGTCCGCGCTGCCGCCCGCGCGGTCGTGCAGGACGTGCTCGGTCCCGGCCGGCGAACGCAGCACCACACGCAGATCCCCCCGCCACGTGTGCTGGATGTTCACCCCGATCGCGAAGCGCGCGACGGTCGACTCGGGCCGCTCGACGCGGATGGTCCGCGTGACGCCGGCCGGGGTCGCGTCCGGGATGGCCGCGCCCTCGTTGTCGTACCAGCGCAGGATGTTCGCGCAGTGCCCATCGCTCGGGCAGGGCGTCGTGATGCAGACGATCCGGTTGCACATCTCCCAGGCTTCGCAGCCCGAGTCGTCGAGGCACGCGGCGCCGACGAGCGCCTCCTGCTTCTCGACGAAGTCGTCGGCATCGGGGCGGGCGCCGGGCTGCGCCGCGCAGCCGGCCAGCGCGACCACCAAGGGGGTCCAGTGAGCTCGCATGAGGGGTTCGGTCTCCAGAGAAAAGGGTATGAGGGAGGGCGCTTCTCTCCGACACGGACCGACATCGAGCAAAGACGGCTGAGAGCTTTCTCTCTGTGCAGCCGCCGTACGACCGATAGCCCCTCGATATCCGGTTGGATTGAGGTCAACTGCGCCGATGCACGTCTACGAGGCCTTTCTTCCCCGGATGATCGTGATGCTCGAGAACCTCGGGCGCTGGATGGACGCCGCCGAGGAGAGCGGGCACGACCTCCCGGCGCTGCTCGAGGCGCGGCTCGCGCCCGACATGTACACGTTCACGCAGCAGGTCCAGGCCACCTGCGACACCGCGAAGTTCGCGGTCGCGCGGCTCTCGGGGCGCGACGCGCCCAGCCACCCCGACACCGAGACGACGGTGCCCGAGCTGCGCGCGCGGATCGCCTCGGTGCTCGAGTACCTGCGGGGCTTCGCGCCCGCGGACTTCGACGGCTACGAGGATCGCTTCGCGCAGCCGCGCTGGCTCGGCGGCAAGCGCATGAGCGCAGAGGACTACGTCTTCGAGTTCGCGGTCCCGAACTTCTACTTCCACGCCTCGACCGCGTACGACGTCTTGCGCCAGGCGGGCGTGCCGCTCGGCAAGATCAAGTACATCGGCGCGCTCACCATCGTCGACTGAAGGACCGTCGATTAATCGCGTCGGCGATGGATCGCGGACGGAGTGAGGTGCGCCTCCGAAGCCCCGCTGCGCGGGTCTTCTGCGGCGGC
>JAYRVK010000311.1:0-3069 GCA_041918555.1 Sandaracinaceae bacterium | reverse complement strand
GGCGTGGAAGAACACGTGCAGGTCTTCGGGCAGCGCGCCTACGAGCCGCGCGCGCAGGGCGTCGTAGTGCGCGCGCCGATCCGCGCCGTGCGGGACCTCGACGAGCAGATCGGGGGGCGACACGGGGTCCGCGCTCGAGCCGGACAGGACCTCGACGTCGACGATGCCCTCGAGGCTCTCGATCGGAGCGTCCATCGCGAGGCACCGTGCCAGGGCGCTGCGGGGTTGGCCACCGTTCGGCTACGATGCAGCCATGAGCTACGGCCAGCCTCCGCCCCACGGCTTCGGACCCCCGCCCGCGGGGCCGGGCTACGGCCCGCCCGGCTACGGCCCCCCGGCTACGGCCCGCCTCACGCGCAGCCGATCCAGCCGGTGCCGCTCAACGCCGACATGGCGCTCTTCGGCGGGATCATCGTCGCGATGTTCTGCGGGTGCCTTCCGGGCGGGCTGATCGCGGTCTTCCTCGCGGATCAGGCGAAGAAGGCCGCGCAGCGCGGCGACGCCGCAACCGCGCAAAGCAAGTTGCGCCCGTCGTACATCGCGAGCGGCGTGTCGGTGGGGCTCTTGATCCTGATCCCGTGCCTGTACGTCGCCTTCATGATGGTGCTCGGGGGCGCGGGCGCGGTGCTCGGCAACGTCTGATCCTCAGCGCGGCGGGAACCCCGTGGCCTCGTAGGGGTCGCGCGCGCGGGCGAGGCCGTCGCGCAGGTGCGTGCTGAGGAAGTCGAACCACGCGTCCGCGCCGACGTCGCTGTCGCCGACGTTGTCGTGGGTCGCGCGTACCACCATCCCGTCCTCCTGCACGCGGTCGAACTGGATCAGCGCGCCGGTCGCGCGTCCGTCGTCGAAGTTCCCCGCGAGAGGGCCCGGCAGGACCTCGAACCCGGGCTCCTCGCGCAGGAGCGGCTCGAGGATCGGCACGCCGTATGCGCGCCCGAGCGCGTAGTTCGCGACGTTGGGCACGACCTCGTCGTCGAGCACCACGCCCAGGAGCACGCTCGGGACGCGCGCCGCGCCGGGGAGGCGATCGCGCAGGCCGTGCGCGCCGTAGCTGGCCGCGTCGCCCGCGTCGAGCACGGTCTGGAGGACCGGGAAGAAGCGGCGCACGTCGCCCTCACTCGCGGTGCGAGGGCGCAACAGGTCCACGAGCGCACCGAAGAGCGAGGACTCGTACATGATCGTGGAGACGCGCCCGCCCGGCACGACCAGCACGCCGGCGGAGTACGCGTCGGTCGCGGCCAGGAGCTCGGGGCCCATCAGCCCTCCGAGCGAGACGCCGAGGTAGCCGAGCCGATCGGGGTCCACGTCCGGCATTCCGTCGCCGTCGACGTCGGGTCGTGCCTGGAGGAGGCGCGTGAGCTGGAGCCGATCCCAGGTCGTCTGGCGGAAGTGCTCGCGGAGCTTCGTCGCGTGGAGCGCGCGCTCGGTGAGCTCGCCGATCGCGAAGAACTCGAGGACCACCGAGAGCGTCGCGGCCATCGGATCGGAGTGCGTCGGGTGATCGCCGTGGACGAGCGCGGGGGCCGCGACGGTGGCCCAGCCCTCCGGCGCCGCGAGCTCCGCGAGGCGGCGGGCCTGCTCGCGATCCCCGCCGAGCCCGTGCCCGAACAGCAGCGTCGGGAACGGCGCGGTGCCGCCCGCGGGGAGCCAGAACGTGACGGGCACCTCGTAGCTCGTCACCGGGACCGCGGGCGCGCCGGCGGCGCGGCGGAACACCCCGTCGGCGTCGCGGTAGTCCTGCGCGACGAACGCGGCGTCGCAGCGGACCATCTCCGCGCCGTCGGGCCGGCACGCCGGCGCCGACACGAACGTCGGCGCGGGGCGCGCGGCGACGTCCGCGACCACCGCGAGCGTGTCCTCCTCGATCGACTGCGTCGGGTACGCGACGAGCGCGGCGAGGTCGGCGGCGTCCTCGATCACCCCGAGCGTGCGCAGCGCGTCGAGCGCGGCCTGCGTGCGCGCGTCCGGGCTCGCGAGGTCCGCGGCGAGCGGCGCGCTCGGCGCGAGGCAGCCCGCCGTGAGCGGCGCGAGCCCGGTCGTCACGAACGCGGCAATCTCCGCGCGCGCGGGCAGCGGAGACAGCGGCGCGAGGAGCAGCGTGTGGTCGTCGTCCGTCGCCTCGACGAGCACGGGCTGCACGCGGGGCGGGCCCGGGCTCACCACGATCAGTCCGAGGCCCGCGGTCGGCGCCGCGGTCGCTTCCGCGTTCGGGAGCGCGGCCACGTCGAAGGCGCGGTTGAAGGTGAAGAACGCCTCCGCGTTGATCCCGAAGCCGTCGAGCTCGCCGAGGTCCTCGGTGAACACCTGGCGATACCCGCGGAGCTGCCCGACCAGCGTCTCGTACACGTTCTCGTCGAAGCGCAGGCGCAGCCCGGTCTCCGTCGTCGGGTCCTCGACGAGGAGGGCGGGCTCGGGCCAGCGCGTGAGGGTGCCTTGCCCGGGGGACCACACGAGCTCCGTGCACGTGGGCCCCGCGTCGGGAGGACCGGCGTCATCGGCGCCTCCGTCGACGCCGGTCGTGCCATCGCAGCCGAGGAGGAGCAGGAACACGAGGGCGCCGCGCCGCATCGGCAGACTGTGGCATGTGAGTTGACGCCCGTGCACGCCTTGACCCGCACCCCATGAAACTCGAAACCGCGTGGGTGTCGCTCTTCGACTCGCTCCCCGCCGAGGTCTCGGTCTACGAGGTCTCGCCGCGCGACGGCCTGCAGAACGAGGCGGTCACCGTCCCGACGACCCGCAAGGTGCGCCTGATCGAGGCGCTGTGCGCGTCGGGCCTGCGGCGGATCGAGATCACGTCGTTCGTGTCGCCGAAGTGGGTGCCGCAGCTCGCCGACGGTGACGAGGTGGCGAGCAACGCGCCACGGCCCCACGGCGTGACGTTCAGCGCGCTGTGTCCGAACGCGCGCGGGCTCGAGCGCGCCATCGAGGCCGAGCTCGAGGAGATCGCGGTCTTCATCAGCGCGAGCGAGACGCACAACCGCAAGAACGTGAACAAGACGGTGGCGGACACGCTCGCGGGGTTCCGCGAGGTGATCGGCCCCGCGGTCGCGCGCGGGCTGCGCGTGC
>JAYRVK010000310.1:0-1512 GCA_041918555.1 Sandaracinaceae bacterium | reverse complement strand
GCCGAGCGCGTCGCGCGCAACACCCCGATCCAGGGGAGCGCCGCGGATCTCATGAAGCTCGCGATGGTCCGGGTCGACCGCGACCTCCGCGAGCGCGCGCTCGCCAGCAAGCTCCTCCTCACGGTGCACGACGAGCTCGTCCTCGAGGTCGCGCCCGGCGAGGAGCCCGTGCTGCGCGCGCTCGTGCGCGAGCGGATGGAGCACGCGATGGACCTGTCGGTCCCCCTCGTCGTCACGATGGGGATCGGTCGCACCTGGAACCAGGCCCACTGACTGCGCCGTGGTAGATCGGGGCGCATGCTGGTCGAGACGCGGGTAGGGCGGTTGTTCGTCGAGGTGCGCGGGGAGGGCGATCCGCTCGTCCTCTGGCCCTCGCTGCTCACCGACGGATCGATGTGGCGCTTCCAGGTGCCCGCGCTCGCGGAGCGCTTCCGCACGATCACGATCGATCCGCCCGGCCACGGCCGGAGCGCGCCGGTGCGCCGCGCGTTCGCCCTCGAGGACTGCGCGGACGCCGCGCGCGAGGTGCTCGACGCGCTCGACGTGAGGGGGCGCGTCGACTGGGCCGGGCTCTCGTGGGGCGGGATGACGGGGATGCGCTTCGCGCTCCGCTACCCCGAGCGCGTCCGGAGGCTCGCGCTCCTCGACACGAGCGCGGCCCGCGAGTCGAGGCGCAAGTTGCCTTCCTATCACGCGATGGCGTTCGTCGCGCGGCGCGTGGGCGCGATCGCGCCGCTCCTCGATCGCATCGAGCCGCTCTTCTTCACCAGGGACACGATCGCGCGCCGCCGCGACCTCGTCGATCCGTTCCGCGACCACCTCGCGCGCCTCGATCCGGTGTCGATCGGGCACTGCGTGGACGCCGTGATCTTGGCGCGCGGCGACCTGCGTCCGCGCCTGCCCGCGATCGAGGCCCCGACGCTCGTCCTCGTGGGGAGCGACGACGTCGCGACCCCGCCCGGTCGCTCGCGCGAGATCGCAGCCGGCATCCGCGGCGCGCGCCTCGTCGAGGTGGCCGACGCCGCGCACCTCGCGGCGCTCGAGCAGCCGGAGGCCGTGAACGACGCGCTCCTCGGGCACTTCGGGTCCTGAGCGAACCGCGCTACCCTGACCCGCGGAGGTTGGGATGAGGCGAGCGATGCTCCTCTTGTTCGTCGCGCTCGGCGCGGCGGGCTGCGACTGCGGTGGCACCCCGGGTCCCGACGGCGGCGGCGGGATGGACGGCGCGGTGGCGGCCGATGGCGGCGGCGGGGACGGCGCGACGAGCGCCGACGCCGGGATGTGCACGCGCGCGCTCGAGGCGTGCGCGAGCTCGGCCGAGTGCTGCCCCGGCCTCGCCTGCGAGGACGAGGGCGGGAGCATGGTCTGTACTTCGCCGGCCGACGCGTGCGCGGTCGTGGGCGACGCGTGCGGCGACGACGCCGAGTGCTGCTCGATCGCGTGCGAGGCGGGCACGTGCGCGAGCAACCCGACCCTGACCTGCCGGCCGATCGGCGAGGTCTGCGAGTCGGC
>JAYRVK010000309.1:0-6781 GCA_041918555.1 Sandaracinaceae bacterium | reverse complement strand
GGGCGCGTCCCGGCCGGGACCGCCGCGGCGATCCGCCCGGTCCGCGACCGCCTCGAGCCCGCGCGCATCGACGCGATCGAGGCGACCACGCGGCACGACGTGATCGCGTTCCTCACCCACGTCGAGGAGCTCGCGGGGCCCGCCGCGCGCTGGCTCCACCTCGGGATGACGAGCTCGGACGTGCTCGACAGCGCGCTCGCGACGCTGCTCTGCCGCGCCGCCGACGCGATCCTCGAGCGCACCGGCGCCTTGCTCGCCGCGTTCCGCGCGCGGGTCGAGGAGCACCGCGCGACGCCGATGATCGGGCGCTCGCACGGGATCCACGCCGAGCCGATCACCTTCGGCGTCGCGCTCGCCGGCCACTACGCGGAGCTGTCGCGCGCGCGGCGCCGGCTGAAGAGCGCGCGGCACGAGATCGCGGTCGGGAAGATCGCGGGCGCGGTCGGGACCTACGCGCACCTCACGCCGGCGATCGAGGCGGACGCGCTCGCGCGGCTCGGCCTGCGGCCCGAGACCGTGGCGACGCAGATCGTGCCGCGCGATCGCCACGCGGTGTTCGTCGGCGCGTGCGCGACGATCGCGGGCGCCATCGAGCGCTTCGCGACGAACGTGCGGCACTGGCAGCGGACCGAGGTGCTCGAGGCCGAGGAGGCGTTCGCGAAGGGCCAGAAGGGCTCGAGCGCGATGCCGCACAAGCGCAACCCGATCCTCAGCGAGAACCTCTGCGGCCTCGCGCGCGTGGTGCGCGCCGCGGTGGTCCCGGCGCTCGAGGACGTGGCGCTCTGGCACGAGCGCGACATCTCGCACTCGTCGGTCGAGCGCATGCTCCTGCCGGACGTGACCGCGACGACCGCGTTCATGCTCGAGCGCTGCAAGCGGCTGATCGAGGGCCTCGTGGTGTACCCGGAGAACCTCCGGAAGAACCTCGCGCGGAGCGGCGGGCTGTGGGCGAGCGAGGGCGTACTGCTCGCGCTCGTGCACGCGGGCAAGCCGCGGCAGGAGGCGTACGTCTGGGTCCAGCGCAACGCGATGCGCGCGTTCGCGGGCGAGGGCGACTTCCTCGCGCTGCTGCTCGCCGACGCGGAGATCCGCGCGCTCCTCGACGAGCGCACGATCCGCGAGCAGCTCGACCTCGACCACGCGCTCGCGCACTGCGACGCCATCATCGACCGCGCGCTCGCGGAGGAGGCCCCGTGACCGTGGATCTCGACACGCTGCGACGCGGCCTCGCCCTCACCCTGTCGCACACCGACCTGCCGCTCGGGAAGAAGATCGAGGGCAAGGTCCGCGACAGCTACCTCCCCGGCGACGGAACGCGGATCCTCGTCACGACCGATCGCATCAGCGCGTTCGACCGCGTGCTCGGGACCCTGCCCTTCAAGGGCCAGGTCCTCAACCAGCTGAGCGCGTGGTGGTTCGAGACCACGAAGGGCGTCGCGCCGAACCACCTGATCGCCGTGCCCGATCCGTGCGTCGTGCGCGCGCGCGAGTGCACCCCGCTCCCCGTCGAGTGGGTGATGCGCGCGTACGTCACCGGCGTCACCTCGACGAGCATCTGGTCGCACTACGCGGCGGGCGCGCGCGAGTTCTGCGGGCACCGGCTCCCCGACGGCATGAAGAAGAACGAGCCGCTCCCCGCGCCGATCCTCACGCCGAGCACCAAGGCCGACAAGGGCGGCCACGACGAGAGCGTGAGCCGCGCGACGCTGCTCGAGCGCGGCGTGATCGACGAGGCGACCTTCGAGCAAGCGAGCGCGATCGCGCACGCGCTCTTCGCGAAGGGGCGCGAGGTGTGCGCCGCGCGCGGGCTCATCCTGGTCGACACGAAGTACGAGCTGGGGCGCGCGCCCGACGGCTCGATCGTGGTGATCGACGAGATCCACACGCCCGACAGCTCGCGGATCTGGCGCGCGGAGAGCTACGCGGCGCGCCTGGCGCGCGGCGAGGAGCCGGAGAGCTTCGACAAGGAGTACGTGCGGCGCTGGCTCGCGGGGATCGGCTTCACCGGCGACGGGCCGATCCCGCCGATCCCGGACGAGGTCCGGGTCGAGGCGTCGCGCCGCTACATCGAGGCGTGCGACACGATCCGCGGCGAGCCGTTCACGCCGAGCCTCGAGCCGCCGCTCGGGCGCATCGCCAAGAACCTCGGACTGGAGTGAGCACATGAAGGCCCAGATCTTCGTCACGTTGAAGCGCGAGGTCCTCGATCCCCAGGGCGACGCCGTGCGGCGCGCGCTCGGGAGCCTGTCGCTCGGCGCCGTGAAGGACGTGCGCGTCGGCAAGCTCATCGAGATCGAGCTCGCCACCGACGACCGCGCGGAGGCCGAGCGCCAGCTGAAGGCGATGTGCGAGAAGCTCCTCGCCAACCCGGTGATGGAGGACTTCCGCTTCGAGCTCCGTTGACGGCGGGGGGCGAGCACTGCACATTCGCGCAGTGACCGCGCTCCGCGACCTGCCGGTGGTCTTCCTCGACTGCCAGGCGACCGGCGCCTCGCCCGCGCACGGCCACGTGATGGAGCTCGGCTGGGCGGTCGGCGACGCGCCGCCGGTCTCGCACCTGACCGCGGTGCCTCCGGGGACCGAGCTCACGCGCTGGGTCCGGCGGGTCACCGGGATCACGCAAGACATGTTGCGGAATGCGCGGCCGGTCGAGGCGGTGTGGCGCGAGCTCGCGGCGCTCGGCCCGGCGACCGCGGTGATCCACTTCGCCACCTTCGAGGAGAAGTTCCTGCGCGATCTCTGGCAGCGCTTCTCGCCGGTGGACGGGTTCCCGTTCGAGCTCGTCTGCACGCACGAGATCGCGCGGCGGCTCCTGCCCGACCTCCCGCGGCGCGGCCTGCGCGCGCTGACGGGCTACTTCGGGCAGAACGTCCGGGCGCTCCGGCGGAGCGCCGACCACGTGGCCGCGACTCGGATCGTGTGGCGCGCCCTCGTCGAGGAGCTCGCGGCGGCCGGCGTGACGACGATGGACGAGCTCGGCGCGTGGATGGCGCGCGCGCCGCGGGGCAAGGCCAAGGCCCGCGGCTGGCCGATGCCCGCGTCCGAGCGCGCGGCGCTGCCCGACGCGCCGGGCGTGTACCGCATGCTCCGCGTCGACGGCTCGCTCCTCTACGTCGGCAAGGCCCGCTCGCTGAAGACGCGCGTGCGCTCCTACTTCACCAAGTCGACCAAGCGGCCGATCCCCGAGCGCACGGTCGAGATGCTCTCGCAGGCGCGTCGCCTCGACTGGACTCCGACCGAGACCGCGCTCGAGGCCGCCCTCCTCGAGCAGGAGGAGATCAAGGCGCGCGCGCCCCGCTACAACGTCGCGCTCACCGCCGAGGATCGCGCCGTGTGGTTCGCGACGCCCTCGCTCGACTCGGTGCGCGAAGGCCCCGACGCGGCGCACGTCGTCGGCCCGGTCGGCGATCCGCGGCTCCTCGCCGAGGTCCCCGCCCTCGTCGCGGCGCTCCGCGGGGACCCGCGCGCGCGCCCAGCGCTGCTCTCCGCGACCTGGGGCCCGAAGGACCAGCGCCTGCGCGCCGGGATCGCGGTCTTCGGCCGGCGGCACCCCGAGATCCCGCTCACGCGCCGCGCGCTCCTCGGCCTCGGACACGCGCTCTGGCCGCGCGCGCGCGAGCGCGGCGAGGACGCCGCGCCGATCGACGATCACTGGCGCGCGGAGACGGTCGCGGACGTGATCGAGGACGCGTTCCTCCGCGCCGCGCACGCGATGCGACGCGCGCGCTGGCTCGCGATCCTCAGCGAGGCGAGCGTCGCGTGGGACGAGGCCGGCCGCACGCGCTGCCTGGTCCTCACGCGCGGCGAGCTCGAGTCGCGCGACTGGCTCGAGCAAGGTTTCTTGCCCCCCTGCCCCCCCGGCTGCGCGCGATCCGCGGACGCGCGCCGCCGCTCGTTCGACGTGACCGTCGCCGACCGCTTGCGCGTCTTGACCACCGAGCTGCGGCGCCTGGTCGTCGACGGCGCCGACCCTCGGGTGCGCACCGGGCCCGGCACGCTGGTTCGGGGCGACGCGCTGGCGCGGCTCCTCCACTGGGTCTGAGGTCCCTCGCCGGCGCGGGCGGGATGGCCGCGCGATCGAGCGGCGCGCGCACGGGCCACGTGGCCCGGCGCGCTCCCGCTTCGGAGGGTGAAGGAACGCGGCGCGGGCCCGTGCTATGAGGCTCGCGCCATGCGTTACACGCGAGCCTTCATCCCCACCGCGCGCGAGGTCCCCAAGGACGCGACGATGCCGTCGCACCAGCTGCTCCTGCGGGCGGGCTACGTCCGCATGGTCGGCGCGGGCATCTACGAGATGCTCCCGCTCGGCCTGCGCGTGATGAACAAGATCGCCGGGATCGTCCGCGCCGAGATGGACCGCGCGGGCGCGCACGAGCTCCTGATGCCGGCGCTCCTCCCGCGCGACTACTTCGAGGAGTCGGGCCGCTGGAGCACCTTCGGCGACACGCTGCTGCGCCTCACCGATCGCAAGGGCGGCGACTACCACCTCGGCCCCACCCACGAGGAGATCATCACCGACCTCGTGCGGCGCGAGGTGAAGAGCTACCGGCAGATGCCGCTCAACCTCTACCAGATCCAGATGAAGTTCCGCGACGAGCCGCGCCCGCGGGCGGGCCTCTTGCGCTGCCGCGAGTTCCTCATGAAGGACGCGTACTCCTTCGACGTCTCGGAGGACGCGGCGCTCCGCAGCTACGAGCGCATGCGCGAGGCCTACCACCGCATCTTCACGCGGCTCGGCCTCGAGTACCGCCTCGTCGGCGCGGACAGCGGCGCGATGGGCGGGAGCACCAGCGCCGAGTTCCAGGTCCTCGCGCAGAACGGCGAGGACGCGATCGTCGCGTGCCGGGAGTGCGACTACGCGGCCAACGTCGAGGTCGCCGAGACGGCGGCGGTCGAGGGCGCGCCGGCCACCGCGAGCGCGGCGCCCGCGAAGGTCCACACCCCCGGCAAGAAGTCGATCGACGAGGTCGTCGCGTTCCTGGGCGGCGGGCTCACCGCCGCGCGCATGCTCAAGAGCGTGTTCTACGTCGCGGGCGAAGAGGTCGTGATGGCGGTCGTGCGCGGCGACCACGACGTGAACGAGATCGCGCTCGCGCGCGCGCTCGGCGTCGGCGAGGTGTTCATGGCCTCCGACGCCGACGTCGAGAAGGCCTCCGGCGCGAAGCCCGGCTCGTGCGGGCCGGTCGGGTACGCTGGCCGCGTGCTCGTGGACCCCGCGGTGACGCGCGTGTCCGACGCGGTGACGGGCGCGAACGAGACCGACCACCACCTCACGCACGTCGCGTGGGGACGCGATTTCCGAGGAGAGGTCCGCTCGATCCGGCTCGTCCGCGAGGGCGATCCCTGCCCGCGCTGCGGCGCGGAGCTCGCGGCGTACCGCGGGATCGAGGGCGGCCACATCTTCGTGCTCGGGACCCACTACAGCGCGAAAATGGGCGCGACGTTCAACGACGAGGACGGGAACGAGCGCCCGATCGTGATGGGCTGCTACGGCATCGGGGTCTCGCGCCTCGTCGCGACCGCGGTCGAGCAGAACCACGACGACGACGGCATCCGCTGGCCGATGGCGATCGCGCCCTACCAGGTGCTGCTCACGCCGATCGGCAAGGACGACGGCCCGTTCGACGTCGCCGACCGCCTCTACGACGAGCTCGTGGCGCTCGGCGTCGAGGTGCTCCTCGACGACCGCCGCGAGCGCCCGGGCGTGAAGTTCAAGGACGCCGACCTCCTCGGGATCCCGATCCGCGTCACGATCGGCGACCGCGGGCTCAAGGAGGGTTCCCTCGAGCTCAAGGCGCGCACCGCGAAGGACGCGGACAAGCTGCCGATCGAGGGCGCCGCCGCGAAGATCGCCGCCGCGGTGCGCGAGGCGCTCGCGTGACCGAGGCCCGCACCTCTCCGGTGCTCCCACAGGTCCTCTTGCTGATCGCGTTCCTCGCGGTCGCGGCGGTCGGCGTCTTCACGGTGATCCTGCCGGAGCTGATGGCGGACGAGCCGGAGGCGGGGGCGCCCGCCGAGACCGCGCCCGCGGAGTGAGTCGCGCTCAGAACGCGACGGAGTCGGGCTCCATCGAGGGCAGCCGCGTGTCGAGCGGGGACACCACCTCGCGCTCCTGCGCGAGGTAGGCCTCGTAGTGCGTGAGCACGCGCCGCACGTAGCGGTGCGTCTGCTCGAACGGGATCGTCTCGAGGAACGCGTCGAGCGGCATGTCGGGGCTGTAGTCCCGCAGCCAGCGCCGCACGTTGTGCGGGCCGCCGTTGTAGCTCGCGATCGCCAGCGGCACGCGGCCGTCGAAGCGCTCGATCAGCGACGCGAGGTACCACGCCGCCATGTCCACGTTCGTTGCGGGATCGAGGAGCGCGTCGGTCGTGTAGCCCTCGCGGCCCTGCTCGCTCGCGATCAGCGCGCCGGTGCGCGGCATGATCTGCATGAGGCCGATCGCGCCCGCGTAGCTGATGATGCGCGGGTTGTAGATGCTCTCGACGCGCATCACCGCCCACAGGAGCTCGGGCTCGACGCCGTGCCGCGCGGCCGCCGCCTCGACGAGCTCGCGGTACGCCCGCGGGCGCGGGCCCGCGACGGCGAAGCTCCCGGTGAGGCGCACCGCCATCCCGTGATCGCCGAGCGCCGCCGCGACGCGCGCGAGCGAGCGGCGCGCCTCGATGGGGAACAGGCGCCGCGCGCGCCACGTCGCGGGCGCGACGCGGAGGCGCGGCGGAGGCCCGCCGCGGAGCACGCCCTCGAGATCCGCGCGGGCCGCGCCGCGCCCCCGCGCCTCGCT
>JAYRVK010000308.1:0-1854 GCA_041918555.1 Sandaracinaceae bacterium | reverse complement strand
GCGGGTCGTCCGCGGCCTCGCCGCGTCGCTCGGCGCGACCGAGTCGGGCGCGCGGATGCGCGACGCCGCCGACGAGCCCCGGGTCGCGCGCGCGCTCGCGGTCGCGCTGGGCATTCGTCCTTCGCGGCGCGGGCTCGCGGCGATCGACGCGGCCCTCGTCGTGTGCGCGGACCACGAGCTCAACGCGTCGAGCTTCACCGCGCGCGTCGCCGCGTCGGCGGGCGCCGACCTGTATGCGTGCACGCAGGCCGCGCTCGCGACGCTCACCGGCGCGCGGCACGGGGGCATGAGCGAGCGCGTCGAGGCGCTCTGCGACGAGATCCAGGCGCCCGAGCGCGCGACGCGGGTGGTGCGCGAGCGGCTGCGCCGCGGCGACGCGATCGCGGGGTTCGGTCACCCGCTCTATCCCGACGGAGACCCGCGCGCGACGCACCTCCTCGAGCGCGCGCGCTTGCTCGCGCCGCGGTCCTCGCGCGTGCGCATCCTCGACGCGCTCGTCGACACCCAGGAGCTGGTCGGCGGCGATCGGCCGACCCTCGACGTCGGCCTCGTCGCGCTCGCGGCCGCCCTCGGGCTCCCGCGCGGCGGCGCGACGGCGCTCTTCGCCGTCGGGCGCTCGGCGGGCTGGCTCGCCCACGCGATCGAGCAGCGCGCGCAGGGCTTCCTGCTGCGCCCGCGGGCGCGCTACGTGGGGCCCGCGCCCGGACCCTTGTCGCCCGACGGGTGACAGACCCCCGCGGCCGGCTCGCGTCCGCTCGGTGGTACGCGCGTTGCGCGAGCGCCGCTCGTGCGGAGCGCGCTCGCCGTCCTCGGAGTCTTCTGTCTCGGCGCCTGCGAGGGTCTCCTCGTCCTCGACGTGCCCGCGCCGGAGCAGCCGCCGGGGCCGCGGCCCGACATCTTCCTCGACGGGAGCGGGCCGGTCCCCGGGGTCGACGGCGGCGCGTGCGACGTCGGCGACACGCGCGCGGCGGGCGTCTACCACGGCACGCGCGAGCCGACGCTCCTCTCGATGAGCGACGGCCAGCGCCTCGCCGTCGCGATGTACCGGACGGGCGGCGGGGTGTGCAGCGGCACCGTGATCGCCGATCGCTGGGTGCTCAGCGCCAAGCACTGCAACCCCTCGGGCGGGACCCTGGGCAGCGTGCACCTCGGCCGCGATCCCGACGCGCCCGACGTCGAGATCGACGTGGCCCGCGTGATCCGGCACCCGGGGCGCGACCTCTTGTTGCTCGAGCTGAGCCAGTCGGTGCGCGCGCGGCTCTCCGAGATCCAGTTCATCCCCTACTTCACGGGCGACATCGACGCGAGCTGGAACGGGCGCACCGTCGAGTGCGCCGGCTACGGCACCCAGGAGGACGGCACGATCGGCGAGCGCCGCTTCACCGCGCAGCCGATCTCGGGCGTCGACTCCACGTACGTGACGGTCGACGGAGAGGGGCGCCACGGCCTCTGCGGCGGCGACTCGGGCGGCCCGATCTTCTATCAGGACACGGGCGGGCAGATCTTCGTGCTCGGCGCGCTGACCGGCGGCGACTCGTCGTGCGTCGGCGAGGACAACTACACGCGCGTGGATCCGGCGTGGGTGCTCGAGAACGTGGGCCCGACGGATCCGCCCGATCCCCCGCCCGATCCGTGCATGGGCCTCGACGCGCGCGGGCGCTGCGCGGGGAGCACCGCGGAGTGGTGCGAAGGCGGCACGCTCCGGCGCGAGGCGTGCGCGGGGGACACGACCTGCCGCGACGGCGCGGACGGCTACCGCTGCCGCGGCCCGGATCCCGCGCCCGGCGATCCGTGCGACGGCCTCACCGTGCAGGGCCGCTGCACCGAGGACGGGACCGCGGAGTGGTGCGAGGG
>JAYRVK010000307.1:0-6353 GCA_041918555.1 Sandaracinaceae bacterium | reverse complement strand
TCGATGTTGGTCCTCGCCGGCTCGAGCGCGGCGCGCGCGCAGGAGGCGGAGCCGCCGCCCGTGTACGAGCAGCGGATCCAGGAGGCGCTCGCGGAGTCGGCCGGAGGCCACTGGGCCGAGGCGCGCGCCGCGTTCCACCAGGCGCACGAGGCCTTCCCGAACGCGCGCACCGAGCGCGGGATCGGGATGGTGAGCTTCGAGCTGCGCGACTACGTCGACGCGGTCCGGCACCTGCGCCTCGCCCTCGCGCACGCGGTGCGCCCCCTGACCGAGGGCCAACGGGTCGAGACGCAGGCGCTGCTCGAGCGCGCGCTCGCGCGGGTCGCGGTGTTCTCGCTCGCGGAGGTCCCCGAAGGCGCCGCGATCACCCTGGACGGACGCGCCGTCGAGCCCGAGGAGGACGGGACGCTGCTCCTCCCGATCGGCGAGCACGCGCTCGTCGTGACGGGCGAGCACCGCTGGGAGAGCACGATCCCCGTGCGCGGCGGCGAGACCGGGCTGCTGCCGATGCGCTTCGAAGCGCCCACCGCCGAGGCGCCGGTGCGGACCGATCCCTCGCCGGTGGCCGCCGGACCGCGGCAGACGCCGCCGGCGGCCGTGGCGCTCACCATCGGCGGCGCGGTCGGCTTGCTCGTCGGCGTGGCGGTGCTCGTCGCGGGCCTCGTCGACTACGCGGCGGTGGAGTCGTCCACGCGTGGCACGGAGTGGGCCGAGATCTCGGGCGCGTACGCGCGCACGCAGCCGCTGCAGGGCCTCGGCTACGCGCTCATGGGCGTAGGCGCCGCGCTGACGATCGGCGGCGGCGTGTGGATCGCCGTCGGCGAGGCGCCGAGCGCCGCGGCGCAGCTCCGCGTGGGAGGCGCGTTCTAGTGCGGCGCGCCGCGGCGATCGCTCTTTGTCTCGTGGGGTGCGCGCCCCCGCTCCAGAGCGACTACGTGTGCGCGCGGCTCGAGTGCCCTCCCGGCTGGACGTGCTGGGCCGACGGACGGTGCCGCGATCACGAGCCCGCCGCGCAGCTCGGCGAGGCGTGCACGGCCGACGACGAGTGCAGCACGCGCCTCTGCGCGAGCGGGCTCGACCCGCGCAACCTCTCGAGCGGCCGCTACTGCTCGACCGCGTGCGAGCGCGACGAGGAGTGCTTGGGCTGGGGCGAGGCCGGCGCGCACTGCGTGCAGGGGACCTGCCGCGCCGCGTGCCAGAGCCACCTCGACTGCCCGGAGGGCACCGACACCACGTGCCACTACCCGGTCCCCGAGCCCGGGTTCGCGCTCCCGAACGGCGCCGTCTGCTTCCAGCTCATGAACACCACGCTGAATGGCTCGCAGGCCTGCACGAGCAACGGGATGATGGGCGAGGGCGCGTGCGTGCTCCCCGGCTGGTGCGTCCAGCTCGGCGGCACGGCGGGCGAGGTCGGGCTGTGCTCGATGCTCTGCGAGGTCGGCCCGCTGACGAACCAGTGCCCGATGATGAGCGAGTGCGTCGAGCTGATCCCACGCTACGGCCAGTGCATGATCCCGTGCCCGGGCGGCGCCGACGACTGCGCCGATCCCGACCTCGACTGCGTCGCCCACGGCAACGGCAACCGCTACTGCATGCCCGCGACGTGGACCGGCCTGCCGCGCACGAGCGGCGTGGTGATGGACCTGGTCCCGCCGCCGCCGATGTGATCTCGGCTACTCGCACGAGACGCGGCGGAACGTGTACGGCTCGTCGACGTCGTAGTGGCCGTCGTTGTTGACCGACTCGAAGACCTCGCGCATCGGCTCGACGCGGCCCGTGAAGTGGTCCGGCGCGTAGGTCGCGTCGCTGTTCGGGCAGTCCTGCCGGATCAGGCGCGCGCCGCCTGCAGAGCGAAAGACGAGCTGCTCCCCGTCGAGCCGCCCGCGCGCGTTCATGCGCCAGGTGTGGTCCATCCCGAACGCCGTGCAGGCGGGCGGCGTCGGGTCGCCGCGGTTCCCCGTCCAGATGCGGCTCGTGATCGTGCCGCTGAGCTCGCCGCCGGCGCCGCGGCGGATCGCGAGGAGGAAGCGGACCCAGGTGTGGTCGGCCGTCCGGTACTTCTGCGCGCGCCACGTCCCGACGACCGGGTCGGAGCACACGCCGCCGTTCGGCAAGAGCGCGGTGCGCGGCGTCACCGACGTGCCGCCGAGGCCCGCCGAGCCCAGGATGAGCCCCGCGATGTCGCCCGCGGGGGGACCCGCGAGCGTCGCGTCGCCGCCGGTGCCCGCCGGGTCGCGGTCCAGACCGGGGCTCGTCTCCACGGTCGCCGACGGGTCGTCGACGGCGGAGGTCTCCGACGCGCCGGGCAGGATCGCGGGCCCCGGGTCGGCGGGCGGCCGCGGCACGCGCTCGACCTCGGGGGTCGCGGTCTCGGGTGCGGCGGCGACCGACGCCTCGACGGGCACCTCGCCGTCGGCGTCCTCGAGGGCCTCCTCGACCTCCTCGGAGGGCGGCGGCATCGCGACGTCGGGCAGCGCGCGGTCGGAGCTCGGGAGGGTCGCGCCGTGGGCCTCGCCCTCGATCGGCCCCGCGATCTCCACCTCGATCGACTGGCCGCCGAAGCCGTCGCCCGACTCCATCCCGTTCTGCGCGAGCAGCCCGATCCCCCCGCCCACGCCGAGGAAGATCAGCGCGTGCGCGACCGCGGACACGAGGACCCACGGCACGAGGAACGAACGGCGCAGGACCCCCGTCACCGCCCGGAGTGTAGCCGGGCGCGGTATCGTGCGCCGTGCGTCAGAGCCGCCGCGTCCCGGCGGTCCGTGCGCGCACCATCATGATCCGGCTCACCCACTCGAACCGCGCCGAGGCGCTCCTCGACGCGCTCGTGCGGCGGCTCGACGAGGCCCGCGGCGATCCGCTCGCGCCGACGCGGATCGTGGTGCCCAACGCGAACGTGGAGCGCTTCGTCGAGCTGGGCGTCGCGCAGCGCCTCGGGGTCGCCGCGAACCTGCGCTTCCCGCGGCTCGGCGCGCTCACCGCGGAGCTGCTCCCGGGGCCGCTCCTGACGGGCCCGCTCCTGGTGGGCCGCGTGCTCCGCGGCCTGCTCGACGAGGCGCTCCTCGCGGAGCCCGCGCTCGCGCCCGTGCGGCGCTACCTCGAGGCCGCGGGCGCGTCGGCCGCCGCGACCGAGCCGCGGCGCGCGCAGCTGGCGCTCCACGTCGCGCACCTCTTCGAGGAGTACGCGTTCTCGCGGCCCGAGCTGCTCGACGCGTGGAGCGCCGGCGCGCTCCGCTTCGCCGGCACGCCGCACGCCGCGACCGAGGCGTGGCAGGCGGCGCTCTTCCGCGCCGCGCGCGAGGGCGCGCGCACGCTCCACGAGGCGATCGACGCGATGGCGCCCGTGACCGCGCCGCTCCACGTGTTCGGCCTCTCCTACGTCGCGCGCGTCTTCGCGCGGCTCTTCCGGGCGATCGGCGAGCACGCGGAGCTCCACCTCTACGCGCTCGACCCCTGCGAGGAATTCTGGGAGGACGTCGAGACCGCGGGCGAGCTCCGGCGACGCCGGCGCGCCGACGCCGCGGAGCCCGAGTGGCTCTTCGACGACGAGGACCCGTTCCGGCTCGGCGTCGACACGGAGACGCCGCTCCTGCGCCAGTGGGGGCGGCCGGGCCGCGAGCACGTCCGCCTGCTCGGCGCGCTCACCGACTGCGACTTCGAGGCGGCGTTCGTCGACCCGCTCGCCGCGGCCGAGGGCCCGGGGGACGCGGGGCTGCCGCTCCTCGCGCGGCTCTCCGCGCCCTCGCTGCTCCATCGCATTCAGCACGACATCTTGACACGCGCCCCCCGCGTCGCGGCCCCCGCGCGCGCCGCGCGCGACGAGAGCATCGCGGTGCTCGGCTGCCCGAGCGTGCGGCGCGAGGTGGAGACCGTCGCGGCCGAGATCTGGCGGCTCGTGGACACGATCGAGGACCTCACCTTCGATCGCATCGCGGTGCTCGTGAACGGCCCCGACCGCGACCGCTACCTCCCGCACGTGGAGGCGGTGTTCTCGGAGGCGCGCGCGATCCCGTTCAACGTGGCCGACGTCTCGCTCGCGTCGGTGAGCCCGATCGTGGAGGGCGCGCTCCGCCTGCTCGCGCTCCCGACGCAGCCGTTCGCCCGCGCGGAGGTGCTCGCGGTGATGACGCACCCCGCGGTGATGGCGCGCGTGCCGGACGTCGAGCCGCACGAGTGGGTCGCGCTCGCCGACCGGCTCGGGATCTTCCACGGGATCGATCACGGCGAGCTCGCTCGCACCTACGTCGGCGCCGAGGATCGGCTGAGCTTCGAGCAGGGGATCGTCCGCGTCGCGCTCGGCGCCCACGCGCGCGGCGAGGTCGGCGGGGCCCCGCGCCCGATCGCGATCGGCGAGCGCGCGTACCTGCCGGAGGAGGCGCCCGTCGGCTCGCGCGTCGAGGTCACCTTCGCGCGGCTCGCGCGCAGCCTGTCGAGCGACGTGCGCTTCGCCCGCGACGCCGCGCTCAGCCTGCCCGAGTGGTCGCGCTTCGCGATCGCGATGATGCAAAGCTACTTGACACCCTCGGACGACGTCGAGGAGGCGGCGCTGCGGCGGGCGCTGCGGGTCGCCGAGGAGCTCGGGGCGCTCGACGTCGGCGGGGCCCGGGTCGGCTACCCGATCGTGTGGGAGCTGCTGCGCGGCCCGCTCGAGGAGCTCTCCGGCACGCGCGGCCAGCACCTCGCGGACGGCGTCGCGGTGTCCTCGCTCGTGCCGATGCGCGCGATCCCGTTCCGCGTGATCTTCGTGCTCGGCCTCGGCGAGGGGCGGTTCCCCGCGGCGGATCGGCGCGACTCGATGGACCTACGCGCCGCGCGCCGCGTGGCCGGCGACGTGACGCCGCCGGAGCGCGACCGCTACACGTTCCTCGAGACGTTGTTGTCGGCGCGCGAGCGCCTCGTGCTCTCGTACGTCGCGCGCGACGAGCGCACCGGCGAGCCGCTGGCGCCGAGCGTGGTGGTGACGGAGCTCCTCGACGTGATCGAGGAGGGCTACCTCCCGGGCGCGCGGGAGACGCTCGGGCGCGTGGAGGTCCCGCTCGCGCGGCACGAGGACCCGGGGGCCCGCGACGTGCTCGCGGAGGCGAGCCGCGAGCAGACGGCGCGGCGCCTCGGCGAGCGGCTGCGCGACGAGCGGAGGGATCGGCTGCCCGCGCGCCTCGTGCCGGGCGAGGCCGCGCGCGCGGCCGCGCTGCACGAGCCGGCGCTCGAGCGGCTGCTCGGGCTCGCGCCGCTCCCGCGCCCCGCGGGCCCCGCGCCGACCTCGCCGACGCTGCGGCTCTCGCTCGCGGCGCTGCGCCGCTTCCTCGAGTGCCCCCTGCAGGGCTGGACCCGCGCGGTGCTCCGGCTCGACGAGGAGCGCGCGGAGGCGCCCGCGACCACCTCCGAGGAGCCCTTCGAGCCGGCGCGGCTCGACGAGACGATCGTCCTGCGCGCGAGCTTCGAGGAGTCGGTGCTCACGGGCGAGGCGTGGCCCGGCGTGTACGCGCGGGCGGTCGACGCGGCGATCGCGCGCGGGCGCTGGCCGCTCGGGCCGCTCGCGCGGCTCCTCGAGGAGGCCCACGCGCCGATGGTCGAGCGCTGGCGGCGCGGCTTCGACGCGCTCGGGGCCCGCGAGGTGCGGCGCGTGCGGCTGGGCGCGGCGGACGCGGACCGACGCGGCGTGGAGGCCGCGCCGCCGCTCGTCTTGGCGCTCGGCGAAGACCCGCGCGCGCCGAGCGTCCCGCTCCGCGTGGAGCTGGTCGGCGCGACGGAGCTCCTCGCGGACCGCGCCTCGGTCGGGTTGCTCCTCGCGCACAAGGGGGGGGGCGCAGGCCGCGCCGAGGAGCTGCGCCACGCGCTCCGCGCGTTCTTCGATCACGCCGCGCTCGCGCTGCTCGGCCTGTCCGCGGGCCCGCACCGCTCCATCCAGCTCTACGCGGACCGCGACGCGCCGGTGCGGTTCGACCTCGCGCCGATCGAGCCCGCCGCCGCCCGCGCGTGGCTGTCGGACCTCGTCGTGGATCTCTTGCGCGGGCCGCACGACTACCTCTTCCCGATCGAGGCGGTGCTCGCGCTCGCCGACCGCTTCGAGCGCGTCGACGGCGGCGCGCTCGTCGCGTCGATCGAGGACGTGCGCGAGCGCGGGGGCGGGCAGTCGCGGTGGGGCCCGGTGCGCGACGCCGTGGCGCGCCCCGCGCCCGCGCCCGGCCTCGCGCAGGCGATGCTCGAGCGCCGCTTCGGCCCGTGGCTGCGCCGCCTGGAGCCGCGATGACCCACGAGTGGCGCGCGCACGGCGCGGCCCGCGTGGCGGCCGGCCTCGGAGAGCGGGACGACTGGCCGCCGGAGCTCCCCGCGCGCACCCGCGAGGCGCTGGC
>JAYRVK010000306.1:0-3136 GCA_041918555.1 Sandaracinaceae bacterium | reverse complement strand
GGCGTGGCGCGAGGGCGACGCGCTCGAGGAGAGCGGGATGATGTTCCGCCAGCCGGCCGCGAGCGCGCCGTCGATCCCCGACGCGGCGATCGAGCTCGTGCTCGTGCCGGCGCTCGCGGTGGACGAGCGGGGCCATCGCATCGGCTACGGCAAGGGCTTCTACGATCGCCTGCTGCCGCGCCTCGCGGCGCCGCGCGTCGCGCTGGTCTTCGACTTCGAGCGCATCGTGGAGGTGCCGGCGCGCGCGGGCGACGTGCCGGTCGACGTGATCGTCACCGACGAGCGGGTCATCCGCACCGGCGCGCGGTAGAGATCGCACGTCCCGTGATCTCCGAGAACGTCCAGCAGAAGCTCGGCACCCTGCCCGCGGCGCCGGGGGTCTACCTGTTTCGCGACGCGAGCGGCGCCGTGCTCTACGTGGGCAAGGCGCGCAGCCTGAGGAGCCGCGTGCGGAGCTACTTCGCGGCGTCGAGCGGCGACGCGCGCGCGTTCATCCCGTTCCTCGAGTCGGAGGTCGCCGACCTCACGACCCACGTGGTCGGCAACGAGAAGGAGGCGGCGCTGCTCGAGAACGAGCTCATCAAGCAGCACCAGCCCCGCTACAACGTCAAGCTCAAGGACGACAAGGACTTTCTCTCGATACGGATCGACCCGAGCGAGGCGTGGCCGCGGCTCACCGTGGTGCGGCGCCCCAAGCCCGACGGCGCGCGCTACTACGGCCCGATCGACTCGGCGACGAGCGCGCGGCAGACGCTGCGGCAGATCAACCGCTTCTTCCGGCTGCGCACCTGCCGGGACTCGGAGTTCAAGGGGCGCGCGCGGCCGTGCCTCCAGTACCAGATCAAGCGCTGCCCGGCGCCGTGCGTGCTCGAGGTCGATCGCGACGCGTACCTCGCGCAGGTCGATCTCGTCGGGCTCTTCCTCGACGGACGGCACGACACGCTCGTCGAGGATCTCGAGCGCCGCATGCGCGAGGCCGCCGAGGGGCTGCGCTACGAGGAGGCGGCCGGGTACCGCGATCAGCTCCGCGCCGTCGATCGCGTGCGCGCGCGCCAGCGGATCGCGAGCGTGAAGGAGATCGACCAGGACGTGGTCGGGCTCCACCGCGCGGGCGATCAGGTCGAGGTCGCGCTCCTGCGCGTGCGCGGCGGGCACCTCAACGGGGTACGGACCTTCGAGCTCACGGGGGTCTCGCTCCCCGACGACGAGCTCCTCTCGAGCTTCGTCGGCGAGTACTACCGCAAGGGCGGGCAGATCCCGGACGAGCTGCTGCTCCCGGTGGAGATCGAGGCGAGCGAGGGGCTCGAGGGTTGGCTGACCGAGGAGCGCGGCCTCCGCGTCCACGTGCAGGTGCCGCGCCGCGGGACCAAGCGGCGCCTCGTCGAGATGGCCACGGAGAACGCCGAGCACGCGTACCGCGAGAAGGCCCGTGCGCGCGAGGACCTCGAGGCGAGGCTCGGAGAATTGCAATCCAAGTTGCGCCTGGATCGGCCCCCGCGCCGGATCGAGTGCGTCGACATCTCGCACCTCGGGGGCAACGACACCGTCGCGGCGATCACCGCGATCACCGACGGGGAGCTCGACAAGCGGCGCTACAAGTCGTTCAAGATCCAGCGCGCGAGCGGCGGGGACGACTACGCCGCGATGTACGAGGTGCTCGCGCGGCGCTTCGCGCGCGGCCGCGACGGGGACATCGGCTGGGAGCTCCCCGATCTGTTCGTCGTCGACGGCGGCAAGGGCCAGCTCAACGTCGCGCGCGCCGCGCAGAAGGACGTCGGCGTGGAGGGGCTCGCGATCGTCGGCCTCGCGAAGGAGCGCCGCGAGGGCGGCGAGGAGACCGCCGTCGAGCGCGTCTTCCTGCCCGGCCAGAAGAACGCCATCGACCTCCCGCCGCGCAGCGCTTCACGGCACCTCCTGACCCTCGTGCGCGACGAGGCGCACCGGCGCAGCAACGAGCTGCGCAAGTCGGTCGGCAAGAAGCGGCGCCTCGCGAGCCGGCTCGACGACGTGCCCGGCGTGGGCGCGAAGACGAAGGCGCGGCTGATCGCGCGGCTCGGCTCGATGAAGGCGGTGCGCGCGGCGAGCCTCGAGGAGCTCGTGCGCGCGGGCGCGAAGCGCGGGCAGGCCGAGGCGATCGTCCGCGCCCTGCACGGTCTGCCCGCGGAGGGCGGCGCCGCCGACGCGGAGCGCGCCGCGCTCGACAGCGCCTTCGAGGACGTGGAACCGTAGCCTCGCATGCGCCGCGGGCCGCTCGTCGCCGTCGCCGTCGTCCTGGCCATCGGGGCGCTCCCGAGCTGCGCCCGCCCGGACTGGCTCGCGATGCACTCACTGCGAGTCCGTGTGTTGCGCCAGCGCGCGGCGTTCGACCTCGAGTGCCCCGAAGCCAGCTTGACGCTGGCCCCGCTCGGGGCTCCACGGGAAGTCGAAGGCATCGACTTCTACACCGAGTACGGCGTGCTCGGGTGCGGCGCCCGGCGCGTCTACCTCGACGCCAACTCCTACGACCTCCAGCGGCCCCGCTGGGTGGGCAACAGCCCATGACGTTGGAGGTCGACGCCAGCGCGCGATCCGCGCACGCTGGGGCCGTGACGCGGTGGGGCTCGCTGCCGATCCTCGTGCTCGCGCTTCTCGGCTGTGACCCGGAGGCGTCTGGGGGGGATGCGGGCGCGGACGCGGGCGAGGGGCCGACGGACGCGGGCAGCGACGCGGCCCTCGACGCGGGGCCGCCGCCCGATGCCGGGCCGCCTCCGCGCACGCCGCCGATCGACGGCTGGGCCAACGCGGTGATCGACAGCGACGTCGCGCTCTCGATCGAGGGGCCGCGCGGCCCGGTGACGAGCACCGCGACGCTCGAGGAGATCCTCGCGGGCCCCGGCTCGCCCGAGTACCCGGGCGCGGAGATCGACGCGATCGGCGCGTTGTACCCCGGCGCCGCGCCCTGAACGCTACCCGCCGCTGCGCTCGCAGCCCGGTTGGTAGCCGCCCTGGCAGCTCTGCCGGAACAGCTCTCGTGCGCGCGCCTCGTTCGCGGCGACGCCGTTGCCCTGCTGCACCTGGAGGCCGAGGTTGAAGCAGCCGCGCGCGGCGCCCATCGAGCACGCGCGCTCGAAGAGCCGCGCGGCCTCGGCGGGATCCG
>JAYRVK010000305.1:0-5513 GCA_041918555.1 Sandaracinaceae bacterium | reverse complement strand
TGCAGCGTCTCCATGCCGCCCGGTGCCGTGATCCGTGGCGCGTGCGGCTGCACGAGCCTTGGCGCGGGCCCGCTCGGCGCGGACATCCCCGGCGGCTCGAACGGCTTCATCCAGTGCGCCGCGAGGTCCGCCGCGCTCGCGCGATCGAGGCTCGGCTCCCCGCCGTGCGCCTTCGCGAGCCCGAGAGAGCGCGTGGGCGCCGGCATCCCCGGCGGCTCGTAGGGGGCCATGAAGTGCGCGGCGAGCTCGCGGAACGCGGCCGGCGCGGTGCGCGAGGGCGGGGCGGGCTCGTCGTCCCATCCGAGGCCGGCCGGCATGTGCGTCCATCGTCTCGTCGACATGCTCACCTCTCCGCATCAGAGCTTCGGCGAGCGCGTGCGCGCTCGTCGATACGGAACATCCGTGAGCGAACCGAGTTCGCGTCCGCGCATGGCGACGCTGTACGGGGCGAACGCGCGCAGCGCAGCGCTGGCACGTCGCGTGGGGGTCGTTCCGATGTCCCCGAGCGTGGGCTGCGTTTCTCGAAGCGGTGGCAGGGCGAGACGCCCTAGCGAGCTCGTTGCTCCGCGGCCCGACGGCACGCAAGATCGAGCCGTGCAGTACACGGTCGAGATGACGGCGAGGCGGGAGGTGGGCACGGTGAGGATGCGCGAGGCCATCGACTTCCAGTCTCCGCCGGTCCGGGACGCCGCGCTCGCGGCGCACGCGCAGCTCGAGCGGCTCGGGATCCGGCACGCCTTCATCGGCGGGCTGGCGGTCGGAGCGCACGGCTACGTGCGGGCGACCGACGATGTCGACTTCCTCGTCGACGCAGATGCCTTCGAGGTCCACGACGCCGGGATCGTGACCTTCAAGCCGGGCGTCCCGATCCACGTGCACGGCGTCGCGGTGGACTACGTCTCGGTCGAGAAGCTCGGCCCGCAGCTGCACGCCGTGCTCGGCGCGCCCCTCGTCGTCGACGGGCTGCCCACCGTGCCGGTCGCGGACCTCGTCTACATGAAGCTCGTCGCCCACCGCATGCGCGACCGGGCCGACGTGACCGAGCTGCTGAAGCGAGGCGTCGACCCGGGCCCGATCCGCCACTACCTCGAGCGGTACGCGCCGGACCTCCTGCCGCGCTTCGAGGCCGTGCTCGAGCAGGCCGCACGCGAGGCGTGAGCAGCGCCCCATTCCACCCGATCAAGGGCAGACGATGTCCTCGCCCTCCGAGACCGCGACCGTCTCGAGGACCTCGACGGCGCCGTCCTCGCCGACCATCGCGAGGACCTCGTCCTCTCCACCTCCGCAAGTGTAGTTGCGGGTGAGGATCACCTCGTGGCCGCCCGGCACCTCGCGCACGCGGGGCTCGCCGCAGGGGACGCCGGCCGTGGTGGCGGCCTGGGCGATGAACGCCGCGTCCGCCGCGCCGAGCGGGGCGAAGAGCGCGGGGAGGCCGCCGCGGCCGACCGCGCCGACCTCGTCGCCCCGGGTGTAGACGAGGTGGGTCGGGGGCGCGGGGATGCCGCCCGGGGTCGTCGCGGGCCACGCGTCGGAAGGCTCGGCCAGGTTTGCGAGCGCCATCTCGCAGGCGGGCCGGTCGCTGGCGCCCTCGCACCGGAGCCCCGTCGCGGCGAGCCCGCCCGAGCTCGAGCGCCACTCGAGGTAGTCCACGGGCACGCCGGCGGTCACCGCGTCGAGGAGCGAGCCGTCGTCGCACGCGGCGAGATCGAAGCCGGTGCGATCGATCGAGCGCGCGCCGCCGATCGAGGAGCAGCCGAGGACCGCGAGGGCGAGGAGGAGGACCGCAGTTCGCATGCCGGTGGTTGGGGGCAAGCCCCGTACCTCCGCGCGGAGCGTGCGGACTCGCTGTGCCAGCGTGCCAGCGCGCGACGGAAGGGGACGGCGCGGGCACCGCGCTCGGGGGCCGCGGCCCGGCTCGGAGGGCGTGGGGTCCGCGGGATCCGCTTCGGCGGTCTCTCAGCGCGCCTCGGAGGGGCCGATGTCCCAGCGGGGACCCCGCGGGTTGCCCGCGCGATCGATCGTGACCGGAGGATCGAGGCCGAGGATCGGATTCGGATCGATGCCGGCGTCGACGCAGGCGGAGCTCGGGTCGAGCTCCCACTCCGGCGCGAGTCCATGGTCGCAGGCCAGCGCGAGGTTGGCCTCCACCACACCCGCGCCGGCCCAGAGACCCAGCTCGAGCTCACCGAAGTCCACGGCCGCGCCGTCGATCGACGCGGTGGGCATGCCCGAGAGCGAGCACGACCGGAGGTCGAGCCCGCTCGTGAGGGCCGTGAGCCGGAGGGCGGCCCCGTTGTTCACTTCGATCGACGACCCGAGGATCTGGCTCGCGCTCGGACCGCCGCCGTCGATCGTCACCCCGGGGCCGCCGCCGATCCCCATCGGACTGAGGACCGCAATGCGGTTTGCGTACGACACGAAGCGGGCGCCCGGCGACAGCACCACCCCGGCGAGCGGCGCGGCGCCTCCCGTGGCGACGTTGACGACCGAGTTGCCCATGGTGAGGTCGCCCTGCGAGGTGATGCCCACGCCCGTGCGCGCCGTGGCGTTCACCGCGACGACGGATCGGGTCACCGTGGTCGAGCCGCCCACCCACATCCCCTCGGCCTGCTCGGCCCCCGCGAAGACGAAGAGCTGATCCGCGGTCACGGATCCGCCGGGTGCGAAGACCCCGGTCACGGCGGTCGGCCCGACGGCCATGACGGTGATCCCCACGCCGCCGAGCGCGACGGTGGATCCGCCTTCGGCGTACACCCCGAGGACGGGCGACTGAAGCTCGGAGTCTCCGATGGCGAGCGCGGCGTCGGCGACGTGAACGGCCGCGGTGAACGACGCGGGCGTCGAGACGTTGTCGACCCGGAGCCCGAAGAGGGAGGCCGTCGCGCCGCCGCCGACGTCGATGGCGAAGGGCCCGTCGACCTCGACGTGGGTGCGGGCGGTGCGGACGGGCTCCCACGTGCAGGGCTCGTGGCCTCCGCGGATCGTCCATACGCCTCCGTCGATCGCCACGGGTGGGATCCGCACCGGGCCGCTCGTCCAAGCCACGCGGATCTCGCCGTCGGTCATCGAGGCCAGGGCCGCCTCGATCGATCCGAACGGATCGCCCGCGGTGCCGGTCCCCCCGGGGGGAACCGCGAGGTCGACGGCCACCACGCCGGGGGGCAACGTGGCGCAGACCGGCGTCGTCGCGATGCAACCGCGCTCGGTGTCGCAGACCTGGTCGGCGGCGCACGCATCGTGGTCCGGAACCGCGAGGCACCTGCCCGAGCTCGTGCACTCGGCCTCGGCGCAGTCGCCGAGCGGCTCGGCGTCGCAGCCGCCGCCGGGCGTGCACGCACCGATCCCGCAGGCCTCGGGCGTCTCCTCGGTGCAGCCGCCGGGGACGCACTCGCCGGCGAGGCAAGCATCCGCGGTCGGCGCTCCGCCAGGCCTCGGACAGACGACGCCGCGACAGTCGCGCGTGAGGAGGACCGTCGCCACCGTCACGCCGGATCCGACCTCGACGCTCACCGGTCGCTCCACGGCCACACGATCCGCACCGTCGATCGCGGCGACGCGGATCGCGTAGCGCCCCGGCGCGAGCGCGACCTCCGCGACCCGTACCCCGACGCCCCACGCGCGCGTCTCCGTGGCATCGCGGCGTCTCTCGTCCGTGCCTGCGATCCGCGTCGTCACCGCGGCGAAGTCCCGGCCGGGTAGCAGATCGGTTCGGACCTGGACCACGAGGGTGCCTTCGCCCGCGCACGCGCCGCTCAGGCCCAGCAGCACGAACGCGAGCCGACGCAGCCACATCCTCGCAGGGTCGCCGAGGCGATTGACCGAAGCAACGCCGGATGCGTTCGTGGGACGCTCTCAGCCCACGCAGGCCTTCTCGAGGTCGGCCGCGTACCGATCGAACACCGGCGCGAAGTCGGGGAGCGAGCCCTTGATCATCGGGAGCATCGCGCCGCGGAAGACCTCGACCATCTCGAACTCGGTCTTCTCGCCCTGCGCTTTGAGCGTGAACGTGCGCGTGCCCTGGAACATCGGGAAGAGGCCGTCCTGCCAGACCATGCGCCGCTCGGGCTCGAGCGCGACGACCTTGGGGCGGAACACGCGGTCCTTCGCGATGGGGACGCGGATCGCGAGCTTCTGGCCGAGCTCGATGGGACCCTCGATGCTCGTGACGGTGGAGTTCCACGAGGGGAAGCCGTCGGCGTCGGTGAGCTTCGCCCACACGCGCGAGGGGGGGGCGTCGATGGTGGCGCGCACGGCGTAGCGGAGCGAGAACGCGGACTCGGTCTTGTCGGTCATCGATCCCTCACTTCGCGCGCACGCGGTTGTTCTTCGGGCCGTGCTCGAGCTCGACGCTGCCCAGCACCTCGAGGAGCGGCGGGACGTACATGGCGAGGCGGCCGCGGTAGCCTTTGCGCTGGCCGTACCAGCCGCCGACGGGGTTGTCCGCGCTGCGGCCCCACGCCTCGACGGTGCCGGGCGCGGGCTCCTTCTTCTCGTCCGACGCGCCGAGCAGCATCCAGTCGCCGTGCGCGGCGAGCATCGCGGGGAGATCGTCGAGCACGCGCGCGAGGTAGGTGAGCTTGGTGGTCCCGACCTGACAGACGAGGAGCGGGGGATCGCTCGCGTCGTCGCGGTACATCGTGTACTCGGACGTGCCCGGCGGCGTCTTCAGCTGCCAGGGATCTTGCTTCGTGCCCTTGCCCTGCTTCGACATGAGAGTCCTCCTCGTGCATGCGCCGTTCTACGCCGGGCCCGCGCCGTCCTCTTGTAAGAACACGACCACGTTCGGGGCGAAGTCGGTCGGCGCGCGCGGCGGGTAGTAGCCGCGGTACCCGCGCGGGACGCCGCCGGTCATCTTCCGGAAGTCCTTGATGAAGTGCGCCTGGTCGAAGTAGCCGGCGCTCGCCGCGACGTCGGCGAGGGTTCCGTCGGGCTCCTGCATGAGGGCGCGCAGCGCGGACTGGAAGCGCACCACGCGCGCGAGGGTCTTGGGCGGGATCCCGAGGTGGCGCGCGAAGAGGCGCTCGAGGTGCCGGCCCGAGACGCCCGCGGCCGCGGCCATCGCGTCGACGGTGGTGGCGCCGCGCGTGTCGACCGCGAGCGCGAGCGCGCGCGAGAAGGCGTCGAGCGGCGGGGCCTCCGCGAGCGCGCGCAGGAAGAACGCGTCGAGCGCGCGGGCCTGCGCGTCGAGCTCATCCTCGGGGCGCTCGCGCAGCGCGTCCTCGAGCGCGCGGGTCGCGTCGCCCAAGACCTCGCGCGGCGGGACGGTGCGGTCGGTGAACGGCCGCAGCGCGCTGCGCGCGAAGGGCGCGAGGCCGCCGAGGTGGAAGCGCACGCCGGTCGTGCGCACGAGGCCGCGCTGCTCGATGCGGATCGGGTGCAGGCGCTGCGCGTCGAGGTTCGACGCGGCGATCGCACGGCGCTCGCCGCCGATCACGCTCCGCTCGTAGGGCGCGCCGAAGTTGAAGACGAGATCCGCGCGGGCGTCGACGAAGACGTCGACGCGCAGGTCGACC
>JAYRVK010000304.1:0-5855 GCA_041918555.1 Sandaracinaceae bacterium | reverse complement strand
GCCGAGCGCGTCGTAGGCCTTGTCGCGCTTGCGCACGAGCGCGTGCGGATCCTTCGCGCCGAGCGCCTTCAGGACGGCGCGCAGCTCCTTCTCGGAGGGCGGGTCCTTCAGGTACTGGCGCACGGTCGGCTCGACGCCGCGCTCGCGCAACAGATCGAGGGCTCGCTTCGACGTGGAGCAGCCCGGGTTGTGCCAGAGGATGACGCTCATGCGCCCGACTATACGGGCGACGGCGGCGGCTGGGGGATCACGTGCATCGGTTCGCCTCCGTGGCTCAGGTCGAAGGAAGCCAGGTCCCGTGGAAGCCGAAGGGCACGCGGCGCGGCATCCACACGCGCGCGAACGGCCCGTCCTCGACGCGGGTCGCGTCGAACACGCCCGCGTAGCTGCGCCCGCGGGTCGCGTCGAAGATCATCGAGAGCAGGTAGCCCGCGTCCTCTTCCTCGCCGCGCGGCACGAAGAGGGCCTCGTCGGGCTGGTGGCCCGGCTCCGCGAGCCACACCCGGGTCTCGCCGGTGCGGCGGTCGAGCTTGGTGAGCCCGTCGGGGGCCGCGATCTCGCGCGGCGCCGACTCGTCGAAGCGGAGCGAGTACGCGATGCGGTGCTCGCGGCCTGAACGACGCAAGTCGATCTGCGGGAAGTCCGCCGAGCCCTCGAAGAGCTGCTCCTCCCGGACGGTGCCGGTCTCGGGGTCGAGCTCCCAGCGCCACGGCGAGGGCGCCTCCGACGCGTCGGCGATGCTGTCCACCCAGAGGCTCGGCAGGCGACAGCCCTCGAGCACCACGCGGCCGGTCGGCGTCTCGTAGGCGTTGAAGGAGTGGAACATGAAGCAGAGGTCGATCTCGAACCAGCGCACCGTCGTGGAGCTCCCGTCGCGGGGCACGAGCCCGATCCGCGCGCCCGCCTCGGGGGCCCAGCGGAACGGGAACCCGTCCGCGAGGAGCGAGGTGTCGAAGTGGATCGGCAGATCGAAGAGGACCGCCCACGACTCGGTGATCTGGAAGTCGTGCATCATCGAGGAGTGGTCCATCGCGAGCTCGACGCTCCGCACGAGCGCGCCCGCGGCGTCGACCACGTGGTAGGTGAGGAACGGCGCGAACGGCGCGTACCCGATGAAGAACATCTCGCCGGTGACGGGATCGATCTTCGGGTGCGCGGACATCGGCCGCCGGAGCTGGCCCGCGAAGTCGTACTCGCCGCGCGTCGCCAGGTCGTCGGGCGAGATCTCGTAGGGCACCGCGACCTCGTAGAGCGCGAGGAGCTTCCCCGCGTGCGCCTTGATCGCCGTGTTGCCGCGGTTCGCCGCGAGGTTGTCGGGCATCGTGTCCTCGAGCGCGCGGGTGCGCACGTACCGGTTCCGGTACCAGAGCGCGCGGCCCGCCTCGAGGCGCACGCCGTGCAGCATGCCGTCGCCCGTGAACCAGTGGAGGGAGTCGCCGCCCGCCGGGTTGGCGCCGTTGCGCAGGAAGGTCCCGCTCAGCTCGGGGGGGAGCGCGCCCTCGACCTCGAGATCGAACGCCTCGATCTCGTCGGCGATCGGCGCGTAGTTCCCGCTGAGCCACCACCGCCCCATCGGGTCCTGGGGGAGCATCGGCGGCGGCGCGAGGGGCTCCTCGGCGCAGCCCCCGAGCGCGTGCGCGAAGAGGAGCGAGGCGCCGGTGGCGCCGGTGGTGCGGAGCAGATCGCGGCGGGTGAGGATCACGGCGGCGTCCGTCAGAAGGGCAGGTTGAAGTTGAGGACGAGGTCGAGGGTGGCGGTGGCCTCGCTCGCGACGGTCACGCGCGGGGACGCGAAGCCCTCCAGCGCGACGAGATCGCCCCGGTCCGGTCCCGCGTTCGAAGGGTCGGTCGCGCTGACTGTGCCGTTGTCGTCCAGGAACGCGGTGACGAAGTACGGCTCGGGACGCGGCGGGATCCCGACCACGGTGTACGCGATGGACGCGCCGGCCGCGCTCATGTCGACGTCCTCGACGATCCCGCGCGCAACGTTCATTGCACCCGTGCGATCGGTCACCGGGTCCGAGGTGAAGACCGCGATGTAGAGGTGGCCTCGCCCGCCGGCCGCCGGCTCCGCGCTGCGCGTCACCACGCCGGCGAGGGTGCCCCCCGCCCCTGGCGTGGACCCGGCGTCGAGCACCCCCGCGTCGAGCGCGGTGGCGCCGGAGTCCGTCCCGGCGTCGACGGGGGGCAGCGCGCCGTCGGAGCCGGGCCCACCGGCGTCGGCAGGCGCGGACATGCCCGCGTCGGAGCCGGCCGAGCCGTCGCACGCGGCGACCGCGAGCGCGGCGAGGAGGACCAGCGTGGGTCGCTTCATGGCGCCGGAAATACCGCATCGGATTCATAGCTACAAGTTCGACTTCTCACTTTGCCATCGTTCCGTGAGAAACCTCAGCAGATCGCCGTGGCGGGCGCGGGTGTAGACTCGGACGGTGACGAGCAAGCGGTGGACGGAGGAGATGGAGATCCCGCCGGAGCTCCTCGCGGGCTCGCGCCCTCCCCCGCCGATCCGGGCGCTCGAAGAGGCGCAGATGGGCGTCGCGTTCCAGCCGATCGTGGATCTGCGGACGCGGCGCCTCTTCGCCGCGGAGATGCTCGCGCGCTGCCGGCTCGAGCCGTTCGCCAACCCCTCGGTGCTCTTCGCGAGCGCCGAGGCGCAGAGCGCGACCGGCCGGCTCGGCCGGCTCGTGCGCGACGTCGGCTTCGCGATGGCGCCGCCGGTCCCGCTCTTCCTGAACCTCCACCCGCACGAGCTGAGCGAGCGGTGGATCGTGCGGCCCGACGACCCGATGAACTACCACGAGCACCCGCTCTTCCTCGAGATCACCGAGTCCGCGGCGCTCGACTACTTCGACCTCTGCCGGGGCGCGCTCCGCGAGCTGTGCTCGCGCACGAACGCAAAGCTCGTGGTCGACGACTTCGGCGCCGGCCATTCGAACCTCGTGCGGATCGCCGAGCTCGAGCCCGCGATCGTCAAGCTCGACCGCAGCCTCGTGATGGACGTGGAGACGAGCCCGCGGCGGCAGAAGATCGTGAAGCACGTGGTGCGGCTCTGCGAGGACCTCGACGCGCGCGTGGTCGCCGAGGGGATCGAGACGCGCGAGGAGCTGACCGCGGTGATCGACGCGGGCGTCCACTACGGACAAGGTTTCTTGCTCGCTCGGCCGGGGAGCCCCATGCCCGATCCGCGCTGGCCGTTCCGTCAGTAGCCGCGGTAGGCGCGGCCCGCGTCCTTGCGGAGGCTCATCACGTCGACCAGCTTCTTCCGATCCCGGGGCAAGTAGTGTTGCGGGATCATCTGCTGGTGGACGAGCTTGCCGAGCCGGCTCAGCGAGAAGGTCCCGAAGAGGCGGTTCGACTCGCCCAGGCCGAGCGCCTCCCAGCGCGCGAAGAGGCGCCGGTGCTCGTGCATCGTGTCGGTCCCGTACTTGCGCGCCCGCGAGCGCACGCGCGTCACCGGCGAGTAGAGCAGATCGAAGGTCACGTCGCGCGTCGCGCGCTGCGCGTCGTCGAGGCCCGTGAAGTGCGCGATCGGGAGGCGCCCCGCCTCGACCGCGTCGCAGTACGCGCCGACGTCGCGGTGGTTGAGGTAGGTCGCGCGGTCCCCGATCGAGAAGCTCGAGTTGCCGAAGCCGTGGTAGAGGACCTCGCCGTAGGCCGGGCTCACGCGGATCTTCGCGAGCTCGAGGACCTCGCGCCGCACGTGCCGCGGCGAGCGGTAGAAGCGCGCGCCGAGCTCGCTCCACCCGAGCTCGTCGGCGAAGACCTCGCGGGCGAGCGCGTCGCTCTCCGCGGTCTCGAGGAACGGCGGGACGCGCTTCGGATCGCGGAACGTGCGCGAGCGCGGGTCGTCGTGGAACGGGTAGAGGAACAGGCTGTCGATCGCGCCGGACCTCGCGAGGCGCCGCGCGGCGGCCAGCGTCTTCTCGAAGGACTCCGAGGTCTGCCCCTCGAGCCCGGTCATCAGGTCGATGTTGACGTACTCGAAGCCCGCCCGGCGCGCGCGCTCGATCGCGTCGTAGGCGATCCGCACGTCCTCCTTGTGGTGGTGGAACGCGTAGAGCTCGGGGTCCAGCGTCTGCACACCGAGGTTGATCCGCCGGAAGCCCGCCTGGACCAGGGAAGCGAGCTTGTCGTCGTCCGCGGTGACCGGCTTGGCCTCGACCGTGCTCATCGGGGTGCGCGGCCGGCCGAAGTGGAAGAGGAGCGAGCCGAGGAACCGCTCGAGCAGCCGCACCGGCAGGGCCGTCGGCGTGCCGCCGCCGAGGAAGTAGAGCGCGGGCCGGACGTGCGGGGTGAGCGCGCGCATCCGCGCCATCTCCCGGTCGAGCGCGCCGACGTAGCGCACCATGCGCGCCTCGTCGTCCTTGGTCGTGAGCTCGTAGTGGAAGCAGTAGCGGCAGCGGTAGCGGCAGAACCCGAAGTGGAAGTAGTAGCCGGCCGCGCGGAAGTCCCCGATGGCGTGCGCCAGGTACTCAGCGTCGGTCGGGCACGAGGGTCCCGCGCGCTCGAGCTGCACCGCGGGCGGGTACGTCAGCTGGTAGTCGTGGAGCTCCGGTTCCGGCGCGAGGCGCGGCTCCGCTTCGAACAATCGCAACAGGTCTTGCCGGAGCCTCACCCGATCCACGGGAACCTCCTCGCCTTCGCCATCGCGTCGAGCGCCTCCTGGAGCGAGGCTCGCACGCGCCGGTCGACCGCGTCGACGCTGCCGGCCGCCGGATCGATCGCGTCGAGCACGCGGAGCTCGATCTTCGTCGGCAGCGGCAGGTACCCGGGGAGCGGGCCGAGCCACAGCCCGAAGGGGACGCTCAGGGTCAGCGGGAACACGGTGAGCCGCCGCGCGCGCGCGTACGGGAGGCGCCGGGCGATCGAGCGACCATCCGCGAGCACGACGAGCGCCTCGTGCGCGCCGACGCTGACCACCGGCACGATCGGCACGCCCGCCTCGCGCGCGAGCTCGACGTAGCCGGTGCGGCCCGCCATCTCGATCACGTGGCGCCGCCAGAAGGTGCGGCACGCGTCGTAGTCGCCGCCCGGGTAGACGGTGAGCGCGTGCCCGGAGCCGAGCGCCTCGAGCGCCCGTGCGCGCCCGGCGCGGAGGCCCCCCATCCGCGCGAGGAAACGCGCGACCGCCTCGGGGTACGCCTCGAACATCTGATCGTGCGCGAGCGTGAGCATCGGCGTGCGGCGCCCTGCGTTGTGGTACGCGTCGAGCCAGACGAGGGTGTCCGGGATCATCGCCGCGCCCGAGTGGTTGCCGACGAAGAGCACCGGCCGATCCGGCACCGCGTCGAGCCCGTGGACCCGCGCGCGGAACCAGCGCCGCACGAGCCCGCCGATCCACGGCGCGTGGCGCGCGACGAACGCGCCGTCGTAGCTCCCGAGCTCGCCCGGCGCGCTCATCGGTAGAACTCCAGCGGCGGCCACTCCGGCAGCGTCGCGCACCACGACGCGAAGCCGACGAGCGACGCGAAGCGCGGATCGACGTCGAGCGGGTCGGGGTACCGGAACGCCTCGGCCTCTGCCGCGAGCTCCACGAGGCGCGAGTGGTAGCCCGGCCAGCTCGTGAGCGTCTTCAAGTAGCCGGCCCAGCGCGTCTCGCCGTGCGCAACTCGATTTGCTTCCTCCCGAAGGAGCGCGAGCCCCCCGGGATGCGACTGCAGGAGCTGGAGGTCGTACCCGAGGAAGGCGTCCTCGTGATAGACGCTGAGCACGTGCCCGACGATCTGCGCGGGCTGCTGGCGGAGCCCCGTGTCGAGCCGGAGCTGGCGCGGCTCGTAGAGCACCTGGAAGAGCGCGCGCCGCGGGATCTGCGACATCCAGGTGCCCCGGCTGCGCGCGCGCTCGCGCTCGGACTCG
>JAYRVK010000303.1:0-9365 GCA_041918555.1 Sandaracinaceae bacterium | reverse complement strand
TCGACCTCGACGCGATCGCGCGCCGGATCCGCGCGGCGCGCGCGCCCACCGGCCCCGATCCGTCCGCCGCGGTCGCGGCGATCCTGCGCGCGGGTGACGGGCCGGAGATCCTCTTCATCAAGCGCGCCGAGCACCCGGGCGATCCGTGGTCGGGGCACATGGCGTTCCCCGGCGGCCGGCGCGATCCCGGCGACCCCTCGCTCGTGCACACCGCGCGGCGCGAGACGCTCGAGGAGATCGGGCTCGACCTCGGCGACCACGGCGAGATGCTCGGGCCGCTCGAGGACGTGCCGACGCACACGAGCGGGCTCGTGGTGCGGCCGTTCGTGTGGACGGTGCGCGCGCCGCCCTCGGACCTGCGCGCGAACGAGGAGGTCGCCGCGATCGAGTGGGTGCCGCTCCGCGCGCTGATGAGCGGCGTGCGCGACACCACGTACACGCTCGAGTGGAAGGGGATGCCGCACCGCTTCCCGGCCTTCGAGGTGGAGAGCGGCGTGGTGTGGGGCCTCACCTACCGGATGCTCCAGATCCTCTTCGAAACGTTGCGAACGCGGTGAGTCGCGGCGACCCTCGGGGCTCGATGGACGCACCCGTCCGGCTCGACGGCTCCGAGGAGGGCCCGGTCGTCACGCGCAAGATCGTCGTGTGGCGCCGGCTCGAGCCGGGCGACGTGCGCACGCCGGGCACCGAGGTCGCGCCGGAGAACCCGCACGTCGAGGCCAAGGTGATCGAGGTCGCGATCGCGCGATCCACCTTCGAGAAGGCCGAGCGCCTCTGGAAGAAGAAGGACGAGCTCACCCCCCTGACCTCGCACTGGACCACGCGCTACGAGCCCGCGGGTGTGCTCTTCGCGATCGGCGGCTCGGGGATGGTCGCGGTCGCGCTCGACTACCTCCCCCCGAGCGCGCTCGTGGTCTGCGCCTCGCTCGCGGGGCTCGGCGTCGCGGTCGGGCTCCTCACGCGGGCGCGCAAGGTCAAGGCCGAGCACGACGCGACGAGCGCGTGGAACCAGACCGAGGAGCGACGCGCCCTCGACCAGCTCGAGAAGACGCTCGCGCCGCGCTGGACGCGCTTCGGCCAGAGGCTCCTCGAGGAGTCGGGGTTCCGCACGGACCTGCGCGTCGGCGACGTGCACGAGGCCGACCGGCTCGCGTCGATCGACGTCGCGCGCATCACGCACCCCGCGACGTGGCGCCCCGACGCGAAGCCCCGCGAGGTGCGCTACGGCTGGGTGTTCGCCGACGGCCGCTACGTCGAGCAGATCGCGGAGCTGGAGGACGCGGCGCCCGCTGCGGCTGCGGAGCGCGACGAAGAAGAGGAGTGAGCCCTCACCTCCAGCCGCGCAGGCGGTTCTCCTCGGTCTGGTAGAGCTCGAGCGCGGCGCGGACGACCTCGATCGCGTCGCCGCGATCTCCGAGCTCGGCGATCTCGACGTCCTTGTCCTCGAGCGACTTGTAGTCCTGGAAGAAGCGCTCGATCTCGCGCATCGTGTGCCCCGGCAGGTCCTCGAGCGTCCCGTACTCCACGAACGCCGGATCGTGCACGTGGACGGCGATGATCTTGTCGTCGGGATCGCCCTGGTCGACCATCTTCATCACGCCGATCGCGCGCGCGCGCATGATCGCGAGCGGCGTGACCGGCTCGTTCCCGAGCACGAGCACGTCGAGCGGATCGCCGTCGCCGCAGTACGAGCGCGGGAGGAACCCGTAGTTCGCGGGGTAGTGCACGGAGCTGTAGAGCACGCGGTCGACCTTCAAGAGGCCCGACGGCTTGTCGAGCTCGTACTTCACCTTCGAGCCCTTCGGGATCTCGATCACCACGTTGAAGCCGGACTCGACCTCGGCGACCGGGTTCGGGAGATCGTGCCAGGGATGGACCATTCGCGCGTTCTACCCTCCGTGGCATCCTCGGCGCCATGATCGACGATCTGACCCCGTTCTTCGCGCCGCGCTCGGTCGCGGTGGTGGGCGCCACGAGCCGCGAGGACGCGGTGGGCCACGCGCTCCTCAAGAACCTCCTCTTCGGCGAGATGACCGGGACCGAGCGCCGCGCGGGCTTCGCAGGCGAGGTCTACGCCGTGAACCAGAAGGGCGGCGAGATCCTCGGTCAGAGGGTGTACGAGTCGTTGACGGCGATCGGGCAGCCCGTCGACCTCGTCCTCGTCGCGATCCCTCCGAAATTCGTGCGCGGTGTGGTCGAGGAGGCGGGCTCGATCGGGTGCAAGGCCCTGATCGTGATCAGCGCGGGCTTCGCCGAGATGGGCGCCGAGGGCAAGGCCCTGCAGGACTCGGTCGCCGCGCTCGCGCGCTCGCTCGGCATGCGCGTCATCGGGCCGAACTGCCTCGGCGTCGTGCGCCCGGAGAACCGGCTCAACGCGAGCTTCGGCGCGAGCGCGCCGCCGCCCGGGCGCATCGGGCTCCTCTCGCAGTCGGGGGCGCTCGTCACCGGGTTGATCAGCTACGCGCAGCGCGAGGAGTTCGGGCTCAGCGCGGCGGTCTCCCTCGGGGCGAAGTGCGACGTCGATGATCAAGACATCTTGCGCTGGCTCGACCGCGATCCGAGCACGAAGGCGATCGCGCTCTACGTCGAGGAGCTCCACGACCCGGAGCGCTTCCTCGAGGTCGCGCGCGAGGTGAGCAAGACGACGCCGATCGTCGCGATCAAGGGCGGCACCACGGAGGCGGGCGCGAAGGCCGCGTCGAGCCACACCGGCTCGCTCGCGGGCGCCGCCGCCGCGTACACCGCGGCGTTCGCGCAGGCGGGCGTGCTCCAGGCCAAGACCCTGGGCGACTTCTCCGCGTGGTCGCGCGCGCTCGCGCACCAGCCACCGGCGAAGGGCAAGCGCATCGCGATCGTCACGAACGCGGGCGGCCCCGGCGTGCTCGCCGCCGACGCGTGCTCCATGCACGGGCTCGAGCTCGCGACGCTCTCCGAGGCCACGATGAAGGCGCTCGACGCGGTGCTCCCCGCGGTGTGGTCGCGCAACAACCCGGTCGACGTGATCGGCGACGCGACGCCCGCGCGCTACCGCGAGGCGCTCTCCATCCTCGGGCGCGCGGACGAGGTCGACGGCGTGGTCCTCTTGATGACGGTGCAGGCGATGACCGCGCCGGAGGCGACCGCGGACGCGATCCTCGAGGCCGACCGCACGTGGGACAAGCCCCTGATCGCGAGCTTCATCGGCCTCGTGGGGACCGACGTCGGGAGCGTCCTCGACGCGCACGGCGTCCCCGAGTTCAACATGCCCGAGCTCGCCGTGAGCGCGATGGGCGCGCTCGTGCGCCGCGGCGTGTGGCTGCGCCGCGAGGACGCGCGCCCGACGCCGATCCCCGCGCACCCTGCGCCGAACCTCTCGACGGCCGACGCGCTCGTCGCGCGGGCGATCGCGGCGGGCCACGCGAACACCGACCTCGCGCTCGCGCGTGAGATCCTCGAGGCCGCGGGCATCCGCTACAACCGCTCGGGCACCGCCACCGACGTCGAGGGCGCGATCGAGGTCGCCGAGGGCATCGGCTACCCGGTCGTCATCAAGCTCCTCTCGAACCACGTGATCCACAAGTCGGACGCGGGCGGCGTGGTGCTCGACGTGGTCGGCGCGGAGGGCGTCAAGAAAGCTTGCGCATCGATCCGCGAGAACGTCGAGCGCCACCAGCCGGGCGCGCGGATCGACGGCTTCACCGTCGAGGAGCAGGTGAAGGGCACGGAGATCATCGTGGGGATGAGCCGCGACCCCGGCTTCGGCCCGATGATGATGGTCGGGATGGGGGGCGTGTTCGTCGAGGTCTACAAGGACGTCGCGTTCCGCCTGCTCCCGCTGACGCGCCGCGACGCGCTCGACATGATCGGGGAGATCAAGGCGCAGCCGCTGCTCGACGGCGCGCGCAAGCGCCCGCGCCTCGACCGCGCGGAGCTCGCCGAGGTCTTGATTCGAATCAGCGATCTGGTGGAGGCGTGCCCACGGATCGCGGAGCTCGATCTCAACCCGCTGGTCATCACCAAGGGCGGGCTCGTGGCGATCGACGCGCGGGTGATCGTCGATCTGCCGGTCCACTGAGTCGCGATCTTCGATCGATGTTCGAGGGCGCCTCCGAGGTCGAGGTCGAGGTGCGCGCGTGCGCCCCATGCGATCGAGCGAGTCGCTCGTCGCACGACAGCGGCCCGACCCCGCGTGGAGGTTCTGGCAGAGGCGACCGCTTCGCCAACGTCGGGACCGCCCCATGCCGGTCCCGCGGAGCGTGCGCCGAGTGTCGCGCGCCCCCGCTCGCTGGCCTAGAATCTCGGGGTGACCACGCGCACTTCGAGCCCGGACGACGAGCTCGCCGTCGACGAGCGGCTGATCATGCCGGAGACGCGCTACGAGGTGATCGACGGAGAGGTGATCTACGTGGCGCCGAGCGATCCCCCGCACGCGAGCCGGCACTCGAAGCTGTCGGCGCTGCTCGAGGCGTACGTGGTCGACGACTACGTCGCCGCGAGCGACATGCTCACGCGCACCTCGGCGGTGAACGACTTCGCGCCGGACGGGAGCGTCTATCCGTCGGCGCCGCACCCGAGGACCGGTGGCCGCCAGCTCGAGGAGCTGGCCTTCGAGGTCGTGAGCACGCAGAGCCTCTCGCTCGCGGGGACCAAGGCCGGGAAGCTGATCGAGCGCGGCGTGCGGCGGGTCTTCGCGATCGACGTCGAGCGGCAGCGCGGCCTCGAGTGGTCCTCGGCGACCGGCACGTGGGAGATCCTCGCGCCGACCGCGCTCCTCGACGATCGGTGCTTCGCGGCTCCGCTGCCCGTCCGCGACCTGGTGGCGTCCGCGCGGACCGACGACGCCGTCGCGCGCGCGCTCCTCGCGAAGCGCAATCCCGTGCTGCGGGGCGAGCTGGATCGCCGCGCGGCCGAAGGGAAGGCCGAGGGGAGGACCGAGGGGAGGACCGAGGGGAGGACCGAGGGGAGGACCGAGGGGAAGGCCGAGGCCCTCCTCGTGGTCCTCGCCGCTCGCGGCCTCACGGTTGGGGACGAGCTCCGCGCGGCGATCCTCGGTGAGCGCGACGAGGCCACGCTCGACCGCTGGCTCGCGCGCGCGCCGCGGTGCGCGAGCGTGGACGAGCTCTGCGAGGCGTAGTCAGGGCGCGCCGCGGGCTGCGGCCGAGACCCGCCGCGCGAGCGCGGTCATCGCGTCCCCGTAGTCCTCGCGGCAGATCGACGCGACGCCGACCTGCGCGCCCGCGCGCTCGAGCTCGCGCGCGAGCCGGACGATCCGGACCGGCGGGAACGCGACGCCGCGGCCGGGCACGTTGCAGCTCGGGATCAGGCGGCTCGGCATCCCGGGGTCGGTGCGCTCCTCCATGCGGTCGTCGCGAATGGCGGGGTCTTCGGAGATCAAGCGTCGCCAGTCGGGCGCTGCGTCGGGCGCCGGCTCGAGGTCGGCGGGGATCCCGGCCATCGGGAAGTACACGAGGCGCCGCGGGTCCGGGCGCAGCTCGAGGAGCCCGTCGACGTAGCGCGAGAGCGGATGGAGCGCGGAAGCCCCGTGGACGAAGAACCGGAGGTTGAGGTCGCCGAGGTCCGATCGCTCCGGGTCGAAGATCGCCGGATCGCGCGCAGAGGAGTCCTCCTCGTCCGTGACGACCACGATCGCGAGGACCGAGCCCTCGCGCAGGAACCCTGCGTTCGCTCCGTCGCCGTGGCCGCGGGTGCCGGCGTGGAACTCGATGGGCGCCTGCGAGGGCGTGAGCGCCTTGAGCGCCGCGTCGAGCGGCTGCTCGAAGCCGCAGCCGCCCGTGCCGACGGTCGCCACGCACGCGACGTCGCGCGCGCAGCCGGGGTCGTCTTCGCCGCACGCCGTGAACGCGGGGAGCGCAGCGGGGCAGCCGGCGATGTCCGTGCGCCCCGTCGTGCGCAGGATCCCATCGCCGCCGAAGTCGGATCGCGCGCAGGTCGGGACGGTGTAGCCGCCGGTGCCCATGTCCGTCGTGACCACGCCGACCTGCACGTCCAGCCGCGGCCCCTCCGGGACGCCGTCCTCGTCGAGGTCTCCGCTCGCGAGGAGCTGGATCAGCCGCGGGAGCTCGGTCGTCAACGAGGCTTGCTCCTCCGTCATCGAGCACGAGTCGTCGATCACGAACAGCAGGTCGACCCGGTCCGTCGGCGCCAGCGGCCCGAGCGCGGGAGCCACCGAGCCGTCGGGATCGCCGTGGGCGAGCCCCGCGGGCGACCCGGCGACGTTGCACCCCACGAGGGCGAGCACGAGCGACATGGAGGCGCGGAGCATGCGGAGCAGCACCGCAAGGTCCGAGCCACTCGCGCCGTGAGGCGCGCGAGGAGCGACTCCGCCAACGGGGCTGGCGGTGACCGTGCCCTGGAGGTCGCGCGCCCCCGCGCTCTGGCTTAGGATCGGGTCGTGACCACGCGTACTTCGATCCCGAGCGACGAGCTCGCCGTCGACGAGCGGCTGATCATGCCGGAGACGCGCTACGAGGTGATCGACGGGGAGGTCGTCTACGTGTCGCCGAGTGATCCGCCGCATGCGAGCCGCCACGCCAAGCTCTCCGCGCTGCTCGAGGCGCACGTCGGCGATCGACACGACGTGGCCGTCGACATGCTCACGAGGACCTCGGAGAAGAACGACTTCGCGCCGGACGCCAGCGTGTACCCGTCGGCCCCCCATCCGACCACGGGCGGGCGGCAGCTCGAGGAGCTCGCGTTCGAGGTGGTGAGCACGCAGACGCTCTCCAACGCCGGGGTGAAGGCCGCGAAGCTGATCGAGCGCGGGGTGCGGCGCGTGTTCGCGATCGACGTGGAGCGACAGCGCGGGCTCGAGTGGTCCTTCGCCACGGGCACCTGGGAGATCCTCGCGCCGGGCGCGATCCTCGAGGACCCCTGCTTCGCGGCCCCTCTGGCCGTGCGCGACCTCGTCGCGTGCGTCAAGAGCGACGACGCGGTCGCGCGCGCGCTCCTCCTCAAGCAGAACCCGGTGATCGTCGAGGCGCTCGAACGGCGCGGGAGCGAGGAGCGCTCCGCCGGCAAGACCGAGGGGAAGGCCGAGGGGAAGGCCGAGGGGAAGGCCGAGGCGATCCTCGCAGTCCTCGCGAGCCGCGGGCTCACCGTCGACGAGCGCCTCCGGGGTCGCGTCCTCGCGACGCGCGACGCGCCGACGCTCGACCGCTGGCTCGACCGCGCCGTGCGCTGTCGCCGAGCCGACGAGCTGCTGGACCCCTGAGCTCGAGCGACGCCGCGGATCAGCGGCAGAAGGTGCGCCCCGGGTGGGGCTGCGCGGACCACGCCTCGCGGAGCGCGAGCCACTCCTCGACCCGCGAGTGCATGCGGCCCGCGCGCCGGCGCGCCTCGGCCACGCTCGTGGTCGGGGCCTCGGGCCGATCGCGGCGCGGGCGATGCAGCACCGGCGAGAGGCCGAGCGCGCGCAGCTGCTGGCCGCGCCAGTAGTACGTCGGCCCGGTGTCCTCGCAGCCCGCGGCCATGTCCTCGGGGGTGCAGTAGAAGCGGATGTGGAAGTGATCGTCGTGGGGGTAGCCGGGCTGGCACGTGAGCTCGGCGAAGCGATCCCGGATCGCGCGCGGGGCGCGCGCGCGCTCGGCGTGCGCGAGCAAGAGCGCGCGCAGGTGCTCGACGAGGAAGATGCGCTGCACGTGATCCGCGTAGGGGCCCTCGAGGAGCGCCTGCACGAAGCGCCACGTGCGCGGCAGGTCCATGCGCACGAGGTGATCGTCGCGCGGGTCGTCGAGCTCGCGGAAGTCGAAGCCGCGGCCCCGGCGATCGAGGAACGCGCCGACCGAGGGCATCGGCTGGCCCTGCCGGTCGATCAGGTAGAACAGCACGTCGACGTCGCGCCCCGCGCGGTGGCTCCCGTGGTGCGCGATCGCGCCGCCCGCCGGCAGGCCGAGGTCGTTGATGGTGAGCTCGCCCCCCGGCAACGCCTCGTGCACCACGCGCGCGGCGTCGACGAGCGCCTGCACCATCTCGACGGTCCCGTAGATCGCCGTCGGGTTCGGGCGCCGCGGGTTCGAGCGGAATCCCGGCCCCGCCTCGGGCAGCGCCGCCGCGCCCTCCACGCTCCCGTCGTTCGGGCCGCCGACGCTCGTGCTCGCGGTGCCGGGCAGGGCCATCAGAGCCGCGATCGGATCGGGCGGCGGCGCGGGCTCCGGCTCCGGCTCCGCGACGACGGGCTCCGCGACGACGGGCTCGCTTGCCGCGGTCGCGCCCGCCTCGGCGGCCTCGAGCTCCGGGCTCGGCGCCTGCGCCGATCGCGCGGCGGACCCCTCCGCGCCCGCGCACCCCGCGAGCGAGAGGACCGCCGACACCACGACCCACCGCACGCCTTCAGGTTGGGTGGGGTCGGGACCGCCAGCAAGTTTTCGGGGGCTACGTCGCCCCGAGCACGCTCGCGACCACCCGCGGGTCCGCGAGGTCCTCGAACACGGCGGTAGCGCCCGCCGCGCGCAGCGCTGCGACATCCGTCGGACCGGTCGCGACGCCGACGCACTCCGCGCCGTTCGCGAGCGCGGCCGCCACGTCCTTCTCGGTGTCGCCGACCACCACCACGCGACACTCCGCGCGCGCGGCCCCGGGGCGCGCCGCGCCGCGCGCCGCGCCCGTCGCGATGAGCCGCGCGCGCTCCTCGTGGTCGCTCCCGAAGCCGCCGAAGGCGAAGCGCTCCCAGAGCCCGCCACGGCGCAATTTGATTTGCGCACCAGCCTCGACGTTGCCGGTGCCGAGCCCGATCGCGACGCCCTCGCGGCCCTCGAGCGCGTCGAGCACCGCGGTCACGCCCGGGAGCACGCGGTAGCGCTCGCTCGCGTCGAGCGTGGCCGGCAGGAGCGCGAGGTAGCGCGCGAGGAAGTCGTCGATCGCCGCGTCGTCCGCGGTGCGCCCCGAGCCCTCGAGCGCGCGCCGCGCGATCGCGCGATCGGTGCCGCCCGCGAACGAGAAGTCGAGCGCGTCGTCGCGGCCGACCATCGCGCGGAGCGCCGCGCTCATCGCCGCGCGGCCCGCGCCGCCGCAGCTCACGAGCGTGCTGTCCACGTCGAAGAGGATCACCGTGCGGGTCACGGCGCGGACCCTAGCAGCGCGATCCGCTCGGCGGGACGCGTGACGATCCCGAAGCCGTCGATGCGCGGGTTGCCGCGATAGCCGGGGTAGCTGCGCCGCTCGACCTGGCCCATCGGGTTGCCCTCGATCGTGTGGAGCGTGTCGCCGCGCACCCGCTCGACGATCCCGCTGTGCCCGTAGTTCCGCGTGTGGAAGCGGACGTAGTCGCCCGGCTCGGGCACGAAGCGCTCCCACTCCGGCGTGCGGTACGCGATCCAGCGCGCGCCGCGCACGAACCACGCGCGGACGGCGTGGTTGTTCGAGAGGTG
>JAYRVK010000302.1:0-2965 GCA_041918555.1 Sandaracinaceae bacterium | reverse complement strand
GCGGTCGAGCTCGAGCTCTCGGAGGGGCTGCGCGCGCTGCGCGAGCGACACGAGCGCCGCCTCGCCGAGCGCGCCGCCGCGGCCGCCGCGCCGCCGGAGCCGCCCGCGCGCGAGCGCATCCGCGCGATGCGCGACTCGCTCCGCGAGACGGTCGCGTCCATGCGCGAGGGCACGCGCTGAGCGACCCGCGCCCACGGCTCGACAGCGGCGCCGGTTCGCGGCGAGACTCGCGCCTCGATGGCGATCGAGCGCGGCCTGAAGGCGAAGCTCCGCTACCGGATGGACGAGTTCATCGGCGGCGGCGCGGGAAAGCAATTGCTCTTCCTCGCGCTGCTCACGCTCGGCCTGATCGTCGCGTTCACCGGGATCGCGATCGTGCTGCACCTCGTGGTCCCCGTCGGCCCGGACCCCGGCGACGCGGGGGTCGTGAGCTACGTCTACGAGACCCTCTGGTACTACTTCGGCCGCGTGATCGACGCGGGCACCTTCGTCGGCGACGAGGGCCTCGCGAACCGCGGCGTGTCCACGGTGATCTCGATCCTCGGGGTCGTCGTCGCCGGCCTCTTGATCTCGGCCCTCGCCGGCAACTTCCAGGAGCGCCTCGACTCGATCCGCCGCGGCGGCGCGCCGGTGATGGAGTCCGGGCACTTCCTCGTGCTCGGCTGGAGCGAGAAGATCTTCAGCGTCCTCGATCAGCTCTCGGAGGCGTACGCGTCCGAGGGCCGCATCGTCTGCGTGGTGATGGCGGAGCGCGACAAGGTCGAGATGGAGGAGGCCCTCGCCGACAAGGTCACCTACGCGAGCCGGATCAAGATCGTCGTGCGGAGCGGCAGCTCGGTGGTGCTCCAGGACCTCGAGAAGGTGGGCTTCGCGCACAGCCGCGCGATCGTGGTCCTCGTCGACGACCAGGACGCGGACGACCCCGACAAGGCCGACGCGCGCGTGATGAAGACGCTGATGGCGCTCTTCAACCACCCCGAGGCGCGCGGCATGCAAGACAAGTTGCGCGTGACCGCGGAGGTCATGCAGTCGCACAACCAGGAGCTCGCGATCATCGCGTCGAACGATCGCGCGCGCGTGGTGAAGACCAACGAGATGATCTCGAAGATCATCCTCCAGACGGCGCGGATCCCCGGTCTCTCGCTCGTGTACGACGAGCTCCTGCGCTTCGAGGGGAACGAGATCCACTTCAAGCCGGTGCCGCACGCGGTGGGCCGGCCGTTCGGGAGCCTCCTGCTCGACTTCCCGGACGCGTGCGTGGTCGGGCTCGCGAAGGCCGACGGCTCGGGCCACGAGCTCAACCCGCCCGCCGAGCGCGTCGTCGCGCCCGACGAGGTGCTGCTGCTCCTCGCGGAGGACGCGCGCATGCGGGTCCAGCCGTACGCGGGGCCGCTCCACCCCTCGCAGATCCCGCCGATGGGCGGGAGCGCCGAGAAGCGCATCGAGCACATGCTCATCCTCGGGTGGAACCCGAAGATCTTCCCGATCCTGAAGGAGTTCGACGACTACGTCGCGAAGGGCTCGACGATGACCCTGGTGAGCTCGCTGCCCGTCGGGGAGCGCGTCGAGCTCATCCGCGAGAACGCCGGCGAGCTCGGCACGATCGAGCTCCGGCACGTCGTGGGCGAGTTCTCGACGCGGCAGCTCATGGAGCAGCTCCAGCCGCAGAACTACCCGACGGTGATGGTGCTCGGCGACGCGGTGTCGGCCAAGAGCGCGGAGGAGGCGGACACGCGCGCGATCATCGCGCTCCTCTTGCTGCGCGACATGCGCCGGCGCGCGAGCCTCGCGCCGAGCCAGCGCGTGTGCAGCGAGATCCTCGACCCGAAGAACCGCGAGCTCGCGGCGACCACGCAGATCAACGACATCGTGATCTCGAACCAGATGGTCAGCATGGTGCTCGCGCAGATCACGTTCGAGCCGCGCGTGCAGGCGGTGCTGGAGGACCTGCTGCGGAGCGAGGGCTCGGAGATCTACGTGAAGCCGCTCGAGCTCTACGCCCCGCCCGGCCAGCCCGTGACGTTCGAATACCTCCTCCTCGCCGCCAAGGCGCGCAACGAGCTCGCGCTCGGCGTGCAGGTCTACCGCGACGATCCGGCGGGCAAGTACGGGCTCGTGCTCAACCCGAAGATCCGCAACCAGCCCTTCGTCCCCAAGGCCGGCGACAAGCTCGTGGTGCTCGCGGAGGAGGACGGGTAGCTACGCGCACACGACCACGGCCTCGTCGGACGCGCCGCTCACCCGCCACTGCTCGTCGACGGGGTCGATGAAGAGCATGTGCGTGTGGCCCTCGAGGGCGTGGGCGGCACGCCCGCTTGCCCGTCGAGGAGCTCGACCTGGATCCCGGCGTCCACGGGCATTCGGTCGGCGCCGATCTGCTCGAGGACGCCGGTACACGCGGCGCTCGCGAGCGCGGCCGCGATGGAGAGCCAACGCATGGCGAGGCCGCAGCGCAAGGCGCGTACCGACGCGTCGCGCGTCGCGCGCGTGCGACGGATCCAGTCGCCTTGTCACGCGACGAGGCGGCCCCGGTCGGACCGATCAGGGCGTGATGATCGGCGGACAGTCGAACACGGCGCGCCCGCGCATGGTGCTGCACACGCAGGATCGCTCGCGGAGCGTCATGCAGGCGCCGTCCGTGCTCATGTCGAGCGGTACGCACATCTCGGAGAGCGCCGCGCACAGCATCGCGGCGCCGCACATGTCGGGCGGGGCGCAGACCCCCATCCGCGTGCCGGTCCCGCCGCCGTAGCAGGTGAGGCCGTCGGCGCAGGCGGGTCCGCCGACCCGGCAGCCCGCGCCGAGCGCGCCGCACGAGCCCGCGTCGAGCATGATGACGCCGCCTCCGTCGCTGCCCGCGTCGAGCGTGATCACGCCGCCCCCGTCCGTGCCGGCGTCCATCCCCGCGTCGAGCGTGATCACGCCGCCCCCGTCCGTGCCGGCGTCCGTCCCCGCGTCGAGGCCG
>JAYRVK010000301.1:0-3614 GCA_041918555.1 Sandaracinaceae bacterium | reverse complement strand
GTCACCCGGCCGCGCGCGACCGCGGCCGCGCGATCCATCGCCGCTTCCCCCGAGCGCCCGAGCTCGAGGCGCGCGCCGACGGTGAAGCGCAGACCGGGCCCGGCGCGGGTCACGCCCTCGATCGACGCCCCGAGCGCGCGGATCGCGTAGCCGTCGCCCGGATCGTAGTCCCGGGGGAACGACGGCTCCTGCGGTACGTCCGCGTCGAGCTCGACCCCGTCGAGCACCACCGCGATCGCCGCGAACCCGTCGAGCCCCGCCGCGCCGAGATCGAAGAGCTCGAGCGCGCTCGCGAGCGGCGCGTCGGCGCTCGGCTCGAGGCTCACCGACCCGCGCTCGACGCGCACCAGCGGCCCGGCCCCCGCATCCCCGGTCGGCGAGATCGGCTGCTCGCCGAGCACGTGGTAGGTAGCGCGCGCGAGCGCCCCGGGCGCCCGCGCGTCGACCGCGGTCACGAGGGTCACGCCCGACAGCGCCGTCCCCGGCGCGCAGATCTCGGGCGCCTCCGCGCGGAGGTGCGCGCCGAGGCGCGCCAGCGGGAGCGCCGGCCCCTCGAGGCGCAGCGCGAGCCCGCTCGCGATCACGCCTTGCGCGCAGCCGCGGGTGATGCCCTCGTCGCCGACGCCCCCGTCGGGGGCTGCGCAGGACGGCGCCTCGCCGGCGTCGAGGCCCGCGTCGAGGCCGGCGTCGGAGGGGGCGGGCGCCTCGCACGCGGCGAGCGCGAAGAGCAGCACGGCGAGAGGGGCGTTGCGCACGAGGCCCCACTCTTGCCCAAGAAATTGGGGCGTGCTAGCCAGTGGGCGCGTCATGCGGAGACACGTCCTGTCCCTGCTCCTCGCCTCGGGGCTCGCCTCGCTCGGCATCCTCGCGATCGGGATCGGCTGCAGTGACGACGACGAGGCCAACGGCGGCGGGACCGCCGCGGACGACGGGCCGCGGACGCACGGCCTGACCGAGGCCGAGGCCGCGCAGGTGCTCGCGAAGGTCGGCGACGTGGAGATCACGCTCGGCGACGTGGCGACCGAGCTCGCCTCGAAGGGGAGCTTCATCCGCACCCGGTACCAGAGCCCGGAGCGCCGGCGCGAGTTCCTCGATCAGATGATCCGGTTCGAGCTCCTCGCGCAGGAGGCGGAGCGCCGCGGCTACGACGAGCTCCCCGAGGTGCAGCGCACCCGCAAGCAGATGATGATCCGCGAGCTCATCGCGCAGCGCTTCGAGTCGGGCGGTCCGGAGACGGTGTCCGAGGACGCGGTCCGCGAGTACTACGAGTCGCACCGGAGCGAGTTCCACACGCCCGCGCAGATCCGCGCGAGCTCGATCCGCTGCCGCGACCGCGCGACCGCGCAGCGCGTGCTCCGCGCGCTCCTCGCGGCGCCGACCGACCTGCGCCTCTACCGCCAGCTCGCAGAGCAGCACAACACGGACCCCACGACGCGCGATCGCTTCGGGGACCTCCGGTTCTTCTCTCGCCCCGAGGAGCGCACGCCCGACGAGCCCGACGTGCCCGCCGAGGTCGTGACGGCCGCGTTCGCGATCGAGCGCATCGGCGGCTTCCACCCGGAGCCGGTGCACGCCTCGGACGGCGGCTGGCACGTCGTGAAGCTCACCGGCCGGCGCGCGGCGATGCACCGCTCGCTCGAGGAGGCGTCGACCGCGATCCGCAACCGCCTCTTCCGCGATCAGCGCGAGAGCGCGATCCAGGAGTTCATCGACGAGCTCCGCGCGGAGTCGGACGTCGAGCAAGATCTCGGGGCGCTCGACGACGTGCGCCTCGATCTGCCCGAGGGCGCGTCGCCCTCGCTGGAGGTCCCCGCCCCGCCGGGCGGGCCGAGCGGCGCGCTGCAGGTGCCGCCGCGCAGGAGGCCCACGCCATGAGTCGTGCTCGCTCCATCGGCGTCGCGCTCGTGGCGCTCGCGGCCCTCACGCTCTATGCGGCGCCGCACGCGCGCGCCGAGGTGATCGAGCGCGTGGTCGCCGTCGTCAACGACGACGCGGTCCTCCTCTCCGAGCTCCGCCGGCGCGCGGCGCCGTTCCTCGAGCGCGCGATGTCGGTGCCGACCGCGCAGGGGCGCATGGCCGCGATCGAGCAGCTCTACGCCGAGGTGCTCCAGCGGATGGTCGAGGAGATGCTGTTCATCCAGGCCGCCGAGGAGATGCAGGTCACGGTGAGCAACGCCGAGGTGGATCGCGCGATCGAGAACGTGCGGACCCAGGCGGGCCTCGACGAGGCGTCGTTCTGGAACGCGGTGCGCGCGCAGGGCTTCGCCCCCGAGCAGTACCGCGCGGACGTCCGCCGCCAGCTCCTGCGCCTCAAGGTGCTCAACCACCGGGCGCGCGGGCGCGTGAACATCACCGAGGAGCAGGTCCGCCAGCGCTACGACATGATGGTCGCGCGCTCGCGGCGCACCGAGCGCTTCCGCGCCGCGCAGATCTTCGTCGGCGTTCCCGACGGAGCGAGCGCGACCGAGATCGCCGACGCGCGCCGCCAGGCGATGGAGGCCCGCGCGTCGATCGAGGACGCCGACGGCTTCTGGGCCGCGGGCGGGGTGTCGCTCGGCACGCTCTCGCAGGGCGACATGGCGCCGGCGCTCGAGGACGCCCTCATGGGCCTCGACGAGGGCGAGCTGAGCGACGTGGTGCGCGGGCCCGCCGGCTTCCACGTGTTCCTGCTCGAGTCCCGCCAGGAGGGCGAGGCCGACGTGCCCGCCTACGAGCAGGCGCGCATGCCGATCTACCAGGAGATGATGGGCGAGGCGATGGAGCAGCAGGAGCAGATCTTCGTCGCCGAGCTCCGCCGGCGCGCCGTGATCGACTCGCGCCTGTGAACCTCCCCGAGCTCAGCCGCCTCGCGCCGGCCCGCCTGCTGGACACGCGCCCCGCCGCGGAGGAGCAGGCCTTCCTCGAGGTCGAGCCCCCCCCCGGCTTCGTCGCGGCGCACCAGCGGCCGGGCCAGTTTTGCAAGATCCGCGTAGGCGCGCACGAGGGGATCTTCGCGATGCTCTCGCCGCCCGGCGAGCGGCCCCGCTTCCTCGTGCGCGTCGGCAACCCCGAGGGCGGCGAGGCGGCGGACGCGCTCGCGGCCCTCCCCTCCGGAAGCCCGATCCAGATGAGCCTCCCCGCGGGCCGCGGCTTCGCGCTCGAGCGGGCGCGCGGCAAGGACGTCCGCTTCGTCGCGACCGGCACGGGCGTCGCGCCGGTGTGCGCCGCGATCGAGCGCGTGCTCGCGGAGCGCGCGGCGTACGGCGCGATCAGCCTCGATCACGGGCTCCGGTCGACCCGGCACCTCGCGATCGGCGAGTCGATCGCCCGCTGGCGCGCGGAGGGCATCGTGACCCGGATCGCGTACTCCAGCCTCGGCGCCGACGGGCGCGTCGTCGGGTCGACGGTGCAAGATACGTTGCGGGGCGCGTGCCCCGATCTCGCGGGCGCCGCGATCGTCGCGGTCGGCCAGTCCGCGATGCTCGCGAGCCTGCGCGCGCTCGTGCGCGAGCTCGGCGGCGATCCGGCCGACGTGCTCACGAACGTGTGAGCTCGACGCTCAGGGTGCGCCGCACATGCCGGTTCCGTCGCGGCGATAGCAGCCGGTCACCGAGCAGTAGCCGTCGCAGTGGGCG
>JAYRVK010000300.1:0-6390 GCA_041918555.1 Sandaracinaceae bacterium | reverse complement strand
TCGACCCAGAAGGTCTCGTTGAAGGTGTTCTTCCCGAGGAAGAGCTGACGGTAGTAGAAGGGCACGCTCTCGAGCACGGCCGGGTCCGGCCGGTGCCGCTCGACGAGCGCCTGCACGCGATCGAGCAGGGTCCCCGCGTCCCCCGCGTCGCGAAGCCGACGCGCGAGGAGCACGCCCGCGCTGCGGCCGTAGACCGCGCCGACGAGCGCCTGCTGGAGCCGCGCGACCGCGTCGAGCGCGAGGGACTGCGCGCCCGACATCGCCTGCTGCCCGTGGTGGCGGCGCACCTGCTGCCCGAGCGCCTGCGCCGAGCTCGTGAGCTCGTACACGTCGGTCCCGCGCAGCACCTCCGCGAGCCGTGCCTCGAGCAGCGCCTCGACCTTCGGCACGAGCCCGTCGAGCTCCGCCAGCTCGGCCTCGAGCCGCGCGAGCGAGCGCTCGACGACCGGGCGCATGTGTGCGTGGAAGCTCTCCGCCTCGGGCGGCACCTCGCCCTGGTGGAAGCCGATGAAGCGCGCGACGTCCTCCGTGGCCCCGATGGCCTTCTCCTCGAGCGTCGGCACGGTGGCGAGGATCTCGGTGAGCGGTCCCACGAGCCGAACGTCGACGAGGAACTGCGCGATCCGGCGGAGCGGGAGATCGACGAGCTCCACGTGATCCGGGTCACCGTCCGCGAGCCGCTGGATCGACTCGTCGCTCAGCGTGCGGACCGTCTCGGGGAGCTCGTCCGCCGAGCGCTGGGCGTCGCGGACGAACGTCTCCACGAGGGCCTGCGGATCGAGCGGCGCCTCGCGCTCGAGGCGCAGCTCGAGCGGCGCCTGGCTCTCCGACGCGAGGAACGCGCGCACCGCGTCGATCAACCCGCGCAGCGATGCGGAGACCCCGCTCTTGATCTCGAGGGCGACGGCCTCGCGCGTGCGCTCGACGATGGTCGCGAGGCGGTGCTGGAACGCCGAGACCTTGAGGCCCACGAGGGCCCGCTCGAAGAGCGTCTTCTGGTGCTCGTAGAGGACGGCCCCGGCGGCGAGCAGACCCTCGCCCGTGCCGCTGCTCGCCGGGGGCGGCTTGCGGCTCGACTCGAGCAGCAGCGGTAGATCGATGCGCTCGAGGTCGTCGCCGTAGCGCTGCGCGACCTGGCGGCCCTCCGCGGCGAGCTCGACGCGGAGCTCGGCGAGCCGATCCGCGTGGCGCCGGCGGAGCGCGTCGATCCGCTCGGCGGCGCCCCTCTGCGCTGCGTCGAGCACCACGTCGAGCGCCTCGCCCTCGCCCGGATCGCCGTGGAGGAGCGCCATCGTCGTCCGCGACGCGTTGAACACCGAGAGGAGCGCGACCGCGAGGCGCCAGCACTCCTCCACGTAGTCCCGCGTGATGTCGTCGGTGACGTCCGCCAGCTCCCGTTGCACGTACCAGCGTGCGAGCGGCGCGGTCGCGATCTCGTCCGTGACCGTGCCGTCGGCCGCGGCGAGCCGGCGCGAACGCTTGAGCACCTCGAGGTCTCGCCCGTCGTCGTGCGCCGTCTCGTACTCCTCCGCGTCGCGCTCCACCACGAGGACCTCGCCGGGGTCGACCAGCGTCGAGTCTTCGAGCAGCGCGTGCGCGCGCGACTCCACGATGTCGCGCTGATCGGCGAGGTCCTGCCGCACGAACTCCTCGATGCGCTTGCCGCAGGCGAGGAGGAACGCGCTCTGCACGCGGTTCGTGTGCCGGCGGCGCTTGACGGGGTTGGTCTTCGCGTCGAGGCCCTCTCGCAGCATCGCGAGGTGCTCGACGATCAGCGCCTCGGTCGCGTCGAGGAGCTCTGCGTTCCGAGCGGCGACGCGGGCCAGGCCTTCGTCGAAGTAGCGGTCGAGGGCGTCGTCGAGGCGGCCCGCGAACCGCTCGACGTGTCGGGCGAGCGCCGGGTTCCCGGGCAAGACCAGCGGGGGGAGCGAGTCGCGGTCGACGGGCGCACGCTCCTCCACGCGCGTCGACGCTCCCCGGAGGACGCGTCCGACCCCGCGGAACCGCGCGCTCGGACCCGCGAAGAGGACGCTCGGGACTCCGTCCACGATCTCGGCGAGCCGCGCGAGGGCGGGCTCGTCGAGTGCCTCCCGCGGGAGCTCGACGATGGCGAGGTGCGCATCGCGCGAGCGCTCGCCCACGTGCCGCTCGAGCGGACGCGGCTCCACCGTGTCGAGGATCACCTCCACGTCGGCGGCGAGGTGGGCCTCCTCCAGCATGCGGCGGGTCGACGAGCGGAGGCCGTCCACGATCGACGCGTCGCGGCTGACCGAGAGGAAGCGGATCGCTCCCTCGCCGAGGGACGGAGACTCGGCGAGGGTGCGCGCGAGCGCGATCCCGAGCGCGGGGCTGCTCTCGGGTCGCCACCACACGTCGACCCGCGGCAGGCCCGCCGGCGGCTCTCCGGTCTCCGCGAAGGCGAGCACCTCGACGTCGAGGGCGCGCAGTCGTTCGAGGAGCGCGGCGAAGCGCGCTTGGTCCGAGGCATACGCGCTCCAGTCGAGCAGCACCGAGTTGGGCTCGACGCCGGCGAAGCCCCGTAGCCGCGCGACGTCGTGGATGGTGTCGAGGGGCGCGTCGGTCTCCACCCGATGGTCGAAGACCCCCACGACGGGGCCCGCGTCGAGCCCTGGGTCCGGAGGCGGTGCGGCGCCCGGCGCGCCGAGGCGCACGTCGGTGAGCATCCCGCTGCCACCGATCAGCGTGGCGGCCATGCGTCGCAGGCCCTCGCGCGGGACGCCGTCGTCGGGTCGGAACAGAAGGAGGTTGGGGCGCCAGCTCCGCGACGCGCCCGGGGCGCGCGCGAGCCGATGGAGCCCCGCGCGCACGAGCGTCGACCAGACGCCTCCCCACGCGTCGCCCGAGTCGACCTGGAGCTGACGGCGCTGGAGGTAGGCGAACAGCGCGGTCAGCAGGGCGGCCGCGGCCGCCGTCCCCGCGAGGCTCACCTCGATCATCAGGAGGATCGCCGCGACCGCGCCCACCACGCTCACGGTCTTCGGGATCCGCAGCTCGGGCCGGAAATCCGGGCTCACCACGCGCTCGACGGCGCAGGTCGTGTTGAGCAGCGCGAAGGCCGCGAGGAGCACCATCGTGAGGACCGCGGCGATCGTGTTCAGGTCACCGACGAGGACGCCGACCTCTGCGGTCCCGAGCACGACGAGCAGCGCGAGCCGCGGCTCGCCGGACGCTCCGTGCGCGCGCGCGAGCCACCGCGGCGCGATGCCGTCCGTGGCCATCGCGGCGAGGAGCCGCGGCGCAGCGACGAGCGCGCCGAGCGTGCACGCGATCGCTGCGCAGAAGACGCCGGCGGTCAGCGCGGGGCCCCACACCGCGAGGTCCTCGAGGATCCGCGGGTCTTCGCGGAGCGCCTCGGGTGGGACGCGGATCGCGAGCACCACCGCGAGCACGAGGTGGAGCACGAGGCCCACGCCGATGGCGGCCATCGTCCCCCGCGGGATCGCCCGCTTGGGTTCGACGAGCTCGCCCGAGTGGAAGATCCCCGCGGTGAAGCCCGCGATCCCCGGGAAGATCACGGCGAGCAGATCGAACATCGTGGGCCGGTCGACGACGTGCGGCGGCCCGATCTGCGCGGCCTCTGCGGGGACCTCGGGCGCGCCGAACAGCACGGCGAGGAGCGCCAGCGCGAGGACCCCCGCGATCCCGTACGCCGCGCGGGTCGGGATCGAGGGCGCGACCCACGCGAGGCCCGCGAGCGCGAGCAGGGTCAGCGTGCCCGTGAGCCGGAGCGCGCTCCCGTCGCGCGGATCGAGCTCGAACAGCGCGAGGAGGCTCTCCGAGAGGCCGAGCACGGCGACGCCGGCGCCGAGCGCGAGCCCGAGGAACAGCGCGACGCCGAGCGTTCCTCCGACCGGCAGACCGAGGCTCCGCGACAGCAGCGCGTGCGCCCCCCCCGCGGTGCCGCCCCGATCGGTCGCGACCGACGCGAGGCTGAGCCCCGTGGCGACGCTCACCACGTGCGCGGCGAGCACGATGCCGATCGACTCGACCAGGCCCGCGTTGCCGACCACCCACGGCATCCGCAGGAAGAACAGGGGCCCCACGACCCACACGACGGCCGGCGCGAGGACGCCCTCGAACGTGTGAAGGAGCCTCCTGTCCGTCCTGGTCGCCACCCGAAGGAGGCGAGTCTATCGGATCAGACTTCCGAGAAGTCGGCCAACGCCCCGTCCTGCGCGAGGCGCAGCTTGCGGAGCGCCTGCACCTGGAGCTGACGGATTCGCTCCCGGCTCAGGCCGAAGCGGTCGCCCACGTCGGTGAGGGTGTGCTCCTCCTCGCCGTCCATGCCGAAGCGCATGCGCAGGATGTCGCGCTCGCGCTCCGTCAACGTGTCGAGCGCAGTGCGGAGCGTCGCCTCGAGCGAGTCGTCGACGAGCGGCTGCATCGGCGTCTTCTGATCGGGATCGACGACGAGGTCGCCGAGCGTCGAGCTGCCGTCGACGCCGACGGGGATGTCGAGGCTCACGGTGTCGCGCATCGCCTCCATCAGCTCCGCGACGCGTCGCTCCGGCATGTCGAGCGCCTTTCCGATCTCGCGCGGCGTGGGCTGCCGCCCGAGCTTCGGCGTGAGCTCGTGGATCTGACGCATCACGCGGTGGAAGCGCTCGAGCGCGTTGACCGGCACGCGGATCGTGCGGCCCTGCTCCTGCGTCGCGCGGTTCATCGACTGCCGGATCCACCAGCCCGCGTACGTCGAGAGGCGGAAGCCCTTGTGGTAGTCGTACTTCTCGACCGCACGCATCAGGCCCATGTTCCCCTCCTGGATCAGGTCGAGGAAGGGGAGGCCGCGCCCGCGGTACTGCTTGGCGATCGAGACGACCAGGCGGAGGTTCGCCTCGACCATCTCGGACTTCGCGACGTCGACGACGGTCACCGCGTCGCGCAGCCCGGCCGCGGTGGCGCGCACGAGCTCGATCGGCTGCCCGGTCTGCTCTTCGATCTCGGCGAGCATGCGCCGCGCCTCGCGCGCGTCGTGCTCGCGCTCGCGCTCGGCGCGCTCGATCTTGCCGAGGTAGCCGGTGAGCCGGCGGATGATCCGCTCGAGCGGCTTCTCGTGGAAGTCGACGGTGCGCAGCAGCGCGGCGCGCTCGGCGCGCAGCGCCTCGACCTTCTTCGCGTTGCGCGAGGCCGCGATGCGGCCCTCGACCTCGAGGATCTGCTTCAGCGCGGCGAGGGTCTTCTCGCGCGCGACGGTCTCCTCGTCGGTGCCCTTGCGGAGGCTCTCCGCGATCACCTCGCGCACGCTGATCTCGTCGCGCTCGAGGCGGCGGCACATGCGCGCGATCTCGGGCATCGCGATCGGTGTGGTCCACAGGAGATCGAGCACGCGGTGCCGGCCGTGCTCGATCTGCCGCGCGAGCTCGATCTCCCCGTCGCGCGTGAGGAGCGCGACGTCGCCGAGCCGACCGAGGTAGCGCTCGACGATGTCGAGCTGCGGACCGCGCGGACGCGAGGCGCGCGCGCGCTTCCCACCCCCCGATCGCTTGGCCTCGTGCGAGATCGCGATCCCCTCGAGCTCCAGCGCGCGCGTCACCGCGGGGATCGCGCGGCTCAGGTCGTCGGCCTCGGCGAGCTTCGCGCACAGCTCGTCGTAGGTGACGTAGCCGCGCTTGCGGCCCAGGGCGAGCAAGTCGTGATCGAGGTACTGCATGTCGGGCTTGTGCTTCACGGGGTCCTGCCTATCTCCGGAGATGCTCGGCGCGCGAGCGCTCCGCGGGAGCCGTTCGCTCGAGGCCTTCGACGCTCGAGCGGGGGTGCCACCTTGGGCATGGGATCGCGGCTCCACGCGCTTCGATCTGGAGCAGTCGGCCATGCAACGAAAGCCCCCGCCTCGCGCCGTTCCACGCGCGAGCCTCGCGAGCGTTCCGACGGGCCAGGAAGCGGATCGCATTCAATGGGATGGTTGCCGCGCACGCTCTCCTCGTTCGACGCACGAACGAGGCCAGTCGGCTCGCGCCTCGTCTCGGAGCTCACGCCGGTCGAACCGCCGGGGGGTGATCCGTGTTCCCGCCGAGGATTTCGCGAAGAGGCCTACCGACCTTCGACGCCGAGCGTGTAGCGCTGGGGATCCATCGAGTGCGTCGTGTGAACGAAGAGCGTGCCATCGGCGCACACGTACCGCTCGCCGCCGCCCTCGGTCCACGTGCAGTCCCCGAACGCGTCGCGGATCTCCGCGATGTGCGCGCCCGCGGCGATCACGCGCTCGCCGATGCGCACGCGACCGAGCGCGCCGATCTGCGCGGCGACGCGGCGCACCACGCCCTCTCGAAAGGTCACCTGATAGGGGCCGAACGACGTCGTGCGCGGATCGAGGACCGCCTCCGCGAGGCCGAGCGCCCGCACGTCGGCCTCGCTCATCCCGACGCGGAT
>JAYRVK010000299.1:0-4613 GCA_041918555.1 Sandaracinaceae bacterium | reverse complement strand
CGACGCGGAGCGCGCGCTCCGCGTCGTGCTCGACGCGACCCCGACCCACGCGGTCGCGTGGTTCCTCCTGGGCGAGGTGCTCATGGCGCGCGACGAGCGCACCCAGGCCGGCCTCGCGTTCGGGAAGGCTGCCGAGCATGCGTCCGCGGACGAGGAGGGCCAGACCCTCGCCCGCGCGGCCCGGCGACGGCGCTTCGCGATCGACGATGACTCCGTCCCGCCGTGAGGTATCCTGCCGGCCCATGACGAAAAAGATCGTCCTCGCATGCGCGCTCGGCGCGTCCCTCTTGGCCTGCGGATCTCGGGAGGAGGCGCCCCCGCCGGTGATCGTGCCGGCCCGGGTGGTCGACCACTACTCCGGCCACTGGCGCGGCCTCGCGCGGATCTCCTCGACGCTGCCCGGGGCCCCGCAGCAGATGGACGTGTCGATGACCATCACGGCGGACAACCCAGGTCAGTGCGGCTCGTTCGAATACGGCTCGATCGGCTGCTCGGGCGTGTGGAACTGCATGTCCGGCTTCGACTCGCCGACGATGGACCTGCAGGAGACGATCCGGTTCGGCGGCGAGCGCTGCCCGAGCGGCGCGGTGGTCTCGCTGCGCGCGACGGACAACCCCGACCAGATCTACTTCAGCTACCGCAACGCCGCGATCGCCGCCGAGGGCACCCTCAACCGCGGCGACATGGGCGGCCGCTAGCTCGCTGCCGCTCAGCGGAGCACCTCGGCGAGGCGGAGCACCGTCGCGTCGAGGCGCGCACCCTCCGCTTCGACGGCGGGGAGGTTGATCACGAGCTGGACCTCGGCGCCGTTGGCGAGAAGCCCGACGGCGAGGCCTTGGGCCAGGGCGCCGCGCTCGGCGGTCAGCGAGAGCAGGTGCGCCGCGCGCGCCGCGCCGCTGATCGCGCGCGTCTGGTTGCCGAGCCCCTGGCAGACGTAGAGCGCGGCGGCGCCCTCGCGGCTCGCCGCCGCCTGGAGGCTCACCGCGTCCGTGAACGGGACCGCGACGGCGCGCGCCGGCATGTTCGCGACGGTGGTGCGGCGCCCCATCGCGTTGATCGCGGCGGCGACCCGCCCGCTCTCGTCGCGGCTGCCCGCGTCCGACTCGCGGAACGTGACGAGGATCGTGACCACCTGTCCGGACGCGCGCTGCGCGAGGTTGCGGTCGTAGCTGAGGATCCGGAGGATGAGCGCGGCCTGGCGCGCCGCGGCGTCCTGCGCGAGGGCCGGTCCCGCCGCCGTCGCGGTCAACAGGATGGCCAGCGTGAGGCTCGTTCGGCGGTGCATCGCTCGTCGGGCAGACGGACCGGTGGGGACGTCGATTCACCCACCCCGGAGCGCCATGGTACACGAACGACGCTCAGAGCGGCGAGGCGATCACCGCCCCCGCAACGGGACGTGCACCGTGCAGCCCCTTCACGATCAGCGTCAGCGGCGGGTTCGCGGCGCTCATCGCGCTCCCCCACGCGAGGTCGTGCACGCGGAAGGTCGCGAGGCCGCCGCCCGGCAGCTCGACCGTGAGCTCGTCGTCGGAGCCGACGTCGCCGACGTAGGTCTCCTCGAGGACGAGGAGGTCTACCTCCCCGAGCGCGTAGTGCTGCCGCAGCGTCGCGTGGAACACGGGGCCAGGCTGTCACGAAACGGCGTGCCGCGGCCACTCGTGGGCATGCGGGGTCTCGTCCTGTTCTCCCTCTTGTCCCTCTCGGTCCCGGCGGCGGCGCAGGAGCGCGTGGTCGGCGAAGCCCACTTCGTGGGCGACACGCCCGTCGACGTGGTCGTGCGCTGGAGCGGGCGGAGCGGCCGGCCCCACGGCGCGGTCGAGGTGCGGGCGGGGGGCGGTACGCAGACGGTGCACGACGGAACCCCCGCGTTCGCGTGGGCCGCCGGCGGGGAGCGCGGGCTCCTCGTCGCGCTCGTCGGCGCGAGCGCCACCGTCGAGGTGCGCTTCGTCCCGATCGAGGGCGGCCGGCCGGGGGCGCCGCGCCGCAGCGCGGTGCGGCGCCTCGCGAGCGCGGACCGCGCGCCCGTCGGCGCCGCCATCGCGCCGCGCCCCGACGGCTTCGCGGTGTTCTGGCAGGAGGCCTCGAGCACGAACCCCGGCGCCGTCTACGAGACGTACACCGCGCGCTTCGACGCGGACGGCCGCGCGGTCGGCGAGACGCAGGCCGTGCAGGCGCCGTGGCCGATCGCGGACGTGGCGTGGATGCCGACACGCAACGAGTACTACTTCCTGCTCTACTACGGCGGCGCGGACCCACGCGGGACGCGGCTCTGCGGCGTACACGTCGAGCCGACGCGCCTCGCCAACGTCGAGCACCCGTGGTGGTCGTCGCGGCCGGGGCTGATCGACGAGGCCCGCCTCGCGGTGCGCGACGGTCGCGTGACCGCGGTCTACCGCGACGACGGGCGCCTCTTCGAGCTCGACGTGACCGAGGGCAGCTGGGGCACGGACCCGCCGCCCACCGCCGCGCGGGCGCACGGCCCCATCGCCGCCGACGAGGCCTTCGGCCTGCGCGCGGGCCCGGAGGGCGTCGCCATCCGGCGGGTGTCGCTCGCGCCCTGAGGTGCGACAGTGCGCGGGTGCGCGCGGTCCTCGCCGTCTTCGTCGGGCTCGCGGGCTGCGGCGAGCCCGCCGCGGCGCCCGCCTGCGCCGGGGGCGCGTGGGGCGAGCCCGCCTACGACGCGCTCGAGGAGCTGAACGAGGCCGACCTCTTCGAGCGCTCGCCGGAGGCGCTGGATCGGTTCGCGCGGCGGCTCGAGGCCGCGGCGCGCGTGACGCCTCGGCTCGATCCCGCCGCGCGCACCACGCTGCAGAACGACGCGTGGGGCGTGTGGCAACGCGCGCGCGCGCAGCCGAGCTCGTCGGCGACTCAGCACGCGATCGAGGCGGCGGCCGCGCGCCTCGTGCGGCGGCTCGCCGCCGGACCCGTGCCGGCGCTCGGCCCGGGCCTCCCCGCGCCCGTCGGCACGGCCCTCGGGCCGGGCTGGCGCGAGCTCGAGTCGGAGCTCCCCTCGCTCCAGCACGAGCGCCTCTTCGGCCTGCGCCGGGTCTTCCACGTCGCGCGCCGCGGCGACGGCGAGCGCGCGCTCTTCTCCACGCTCGTCGCGCTCGACCCGCGCGGGATCCCTCGCATCACCTCGGTCGTCGGCGACCTCGAGGTGCTCCGGTTCGAGGGCGCGCGGCTCGCGGGGGCCCGCCTCTTCGAGCTCGACCGTCGCAATCTTCGTTGTCAAGGTCCGGCGCGCGCGCTGCGCGAGGTCGACGAGGCGCGGCACGTCCCGGGGACCGGCGCGCACGACTTCCTCGCGCGCTTCGACCCCCCGGCCCCGCTCCGCGAGCTCCCCTGCGCGGAGTGCCACGACGACGACTCGATGATGTCGCTCCCCGCGGCGGACCTCGCGGTGGGGAGTCGATTCGAGGCGCTGCTCGCGCCGGCGCGGACGGAGGGAAACGCGGTGTTCGACCGTCCACGTTGACGAAGCACCAAAGAGCCGCGACGCTCGAAGCGATCGGGGGGCTCGTGATGCGACGCTTTGGGGCTTCGTGGGTCGGGGTCGCGTTCCTCGCGGCGTGCAGCGCGGGGGGCGGGGGCGGTACGGACGGCGGGGGCGGCGGCGGCCTCGACGCGGGCGGCGGCGGCGGCGCGGAGGACACCCTCGCGGCGTGCCGCGACGGCGTCGACAACGACGGAGACCTGCTGACCGACTGCGCCGACGCAGAGTGTCAGGTCTTCGTCGTGTGCTCGGCGAGCGACGCGGGCCCGGGGATGGACGGCTTCGTCGAGTGTGCCGGCGAGGAGGCGACCGCGATGAACGCGCCCGCCCCGATCGACATCATCTGGGCCGTCGACAGCTCCTCGAGCATGGAGAACGACGCGCGGATCGTGCAGGACAACCTCGACGAGTTCGCCGCGTTCATCGCGGCGACCGGCGTCGACTACCACGTCGTCTTCATCAGCGACCGCGGCTTCGTGACCCCGAGCCCGCTCTTCGCCTCGGACCCCGAGCACTTCCTGTTCGTCGACCGCAGTATCGGATCGCAAGACGTCTTCACACGCATCCTCGATCAATTCCCGACCTACCAGAGCTTCCTCCGCCCGGACGCGGTGACCCACGTGGTCGGCGTCACCGACGACGACGACGACATGAGCGCCTCCGCGTTCATCGCGACGATGTCGGGCCCGAGCCACCTCGGCCGCGCGTTCACCTTCCACGCGATCGCGGGGACCCTCATGACCATCATGATCGGGCCGATCCCGACGGACGTGCCCTGCACGCGCGGCCTCGACATCCCCGTGATGCGCGAGGGCGAGCGCTACTTCGACGCGGCGCGCATGACGGGCGGCCTCGAATTCTCGATCTGCACCGACGACTGGAGCGGCCTCTTCGACGACCTCGCGCGCGAGGTCTCGGTGAGCGTGCCGTTGCCGTGCGCGTACTCGATCCCCGCCGCGCCGGGGGGCATGACGTTCAACCGCGATCAGGTGAACGTGGAGCACACGCCCGAGGGCGCCAGCGCGCCGGCGGTGTTCCCGCGCGCGCCCGACGAGGCCTCGTGCTCCGGCACGAGCTGGTACTACGACGACGCCACGACGCCGACCGAGGTGCGGCTCTG
>JAYRVK010000298.1:0-5357 GCA_041918555.1 Sandaracinaceae bacterium | reverse complement strand
GATCCGCGCGGCGCGCTCGACGGCTCGGTCTCGGGCGAGCTGGATCCCGCGGTGATCGATCCGCGCGCCGGCGTGCTCGTCGGCGAGCGGTTCGGGGTCACGGGCCGGATCGGTGGCTCGCTCCGCGCGCCCGAGCTCGACGTGCGCGGCCGCTCGGAGCGGATCACGTTCGCGCGCGGCGGGGGCACCCTCGCGCTCGAGCAGGTGATCGCCGACGCGCGCTGGCACGACGGCGCGCACGTCGACGTGGGCGCGCGCCTCGGGTCGGGCACCCTGCAGATCGATCCGCTCGCGCGCCGCGCGAGCGGGGCGCGCGTGGACGCGGGCTCGGTCGTCGCGCTCGCTCGCGCGCGCGGGCTCGAGTGGCTCCGCCTCACCAGCGAGCCCGCGGCCCGGGGGAGATTCGCGCTCCCCGACGACGCGGAGATCGACCTCGAGCTCGGCCTCGAGGGCGGCGCGGTCGCCGGAGAGCTGACGGTGGCCACGCCGCGCTCGCGCCTGGCGATCGCGCCGCTGCGCGTCACCGCGGACGGGCGCTGGGACGGCTCGATGGTGCGCGGGCGGCTCGCCGCGGACGACGCGCTGCGCGCGGGGCTCTTCCCAGGCGCGCTCGGCCCGCTCCCGCAGGGCCACGCGACGCTCGCGCTCGCGGTCTCGGGCGTCGGCGCGGGGGCGTCGGTCGAGGGACGGATCACGACCGCGAGCCTCGCCTGGCGCCTGCTCGAGCGCGCGCCGCCGGTCGAGCTCGTCGCGGCGGCGTGCGATCTGCGGGTCGACGGAGAGGCCGTGACCCTGCGCGGGCTCGAGGGCCGCGTGTTCGGCGGGCCCGTCGCGCTCGACCTGCGCGTCGCCTACCCCGAGGTCGGCGGCCGCGCGCGCATGCCGGCGGGCCGCCTCGTCCTCGACGGCGCGCGCGAGGGCTTCGGTCCGTGGCTGCGCCAGCTCCTCGGGCGCTCGCGCCTGCCCGCGGGGCTCGCGCTCGACGTCGAGCTCGAGAGCGACGCCGACGGACGCCTGCGCGGTCCGATCGTGCTCTCGAGCAAGGAGTCGCGGCTCACCCTCGCGCTCGTCCTCGACGCGGCCGGTCGCGTCGAGGGCTCCGTGCTCGGCGGCGAGGTCTCGCTGAGCGATCTGTACGAGCTCTTCGAGCGCGGCGGCCCGTCGATCGTGGGCAAGGGGAACCTCGAGCTCTCGGCGACCCTCGAGGGGACCTGGGACGCGCCCGAGGCGGCCGTCAAGGCGTTTTGCGAGCAGCCGCGCTTCATGATCGCGTGGGGCAAGGGCGAGCGCGTCTCCTTCGATCGCGTCCTCGCGCGCGGGCGGCTGAGCCGGGACCGGCTCGTGTGGAGCGAGCTCGTCGTCGACGGCTACGGCGGCCGCCTGCGCTCGCAGGGCCTCGCCGGCTGGGGCGAGGGCTTCCAGGGCCTCCAGGCCAAGCTCGAGCTCGACGACGTCATCGTGGGCGAGCTCCCGCGCGGGGGGGGGCGCCGCGTCGGCGAGCACCTCGGTGGACGACTGAACGGGACGCTGACGCTCCGCCGCAAGCCGGGCGAATCGCTCGCGGGCAAGGGCCAGCTCTTCGTCGAGCACCCGGTGCTGCCGATGCTGAACCTCGCGGAGCCCGCGCTCGCGCGGTACGGGCTCGCGCCCCCGCCGATCGCGGGCACCGAGCCGCTGATGGCGGACGTGCGCGGCGGGCCCGAGGGCTGGCTTCTGAAGGGGCTCTCGGGCGCGGTGCGCGGGGCGCGGGTCGACGGAGATCTCGCGCTCCGGGCCGACGGGCAGCTCCTGGGCGCGCTCGAGGTGTCGCTGGAGACGGCGTACCTGCGGAGCAGCCCGATCCTGCGCGTGCCCGCGACGATGGTCGGCGACCTTCGGATCCCGGTCCGCGTGCGCGGCCCGCTCGGCGCGCCCGCGATCGAGGCGGACTTCGTCGCGACCCTCGACCACCTCGTCGCGAAGAGCCGCCTCGGCCGCGGCCTCCAGAGCGCGGTCGACGCGGTGATGGATCGCGTCGGCGGCGAGCGCGAGCGCCACGCCCCGGCCGACGAGCTCGAGCGGATGAGCGACCAGGCGCTGATCCTCCGGCTCGCGCGCGGCGTGGGCGACGAGGATCGGCAGATCGAGCTCTTGATCGAGCGGGGCCTGTCCCCGACGGAGATCGCCGGCCGCATCGAGGCGGCCCGCAGGAGATGAACGACCGATGGACGAGGAAATCCAGTTCCGCCCGATCCACAAGCTGCTCATCGCCAACCGTGGCGAGATCGCGAGCCGCATCCAGCGCACCTGCGCCTCGATGGGGATCGAGACCGTCGCGGTCTACAGCGACGCCGACGCGGACGCGCCGTTCGTGCGCAGCGCCGACGAGGCGGTGCGGATCGGGCCGCCGCCGAGCGCCGAGAGCTACCTGAACGTCGAGGCGATCCTCGCCGCCGCCGCGCGCACCGGCGCCGACGCGATCCACCCCGGCTTCGGGTTCCTCGCCGAGAACGCCGCGTTCGCGCGCGCCGTGATCGAGCGCGGGCTCGTGTTCGTCGGCCCGACCCCGGACGCGATCGCCGCGATGGGGAGCAAGCAGCGCGCAAAACAAATTGCGCGCGACGCGGGCGTGCCGGTGATCGAGGGCTACGACGGCGACGACCAGGACGCGCTCGCCCAGAGGGCCCTCGCGATCGGCTTCCCCGTGCTCGTGAAGGCGAGCGCGGGCGGCGGCGGCAAGGGGATGCGCGTCGTGCGCAGCGAGGCGGAGCTCGCCCCCGCCATCGAGGGCGCGCGGCGCGAGGCGCGGAGCTCGTTCGGCGATCCGACGCTCCTGGTCGAGAAGTACGTCGACCGGCCCCGGCACGTCGAGGTCCAGATCCTCGGCGACCAGCACGGGAACCTCGTGCACCTCCACGAGCGCGAGTGCTCGATCCAGCGCCGCCACCAGAAGGTGATCGAGGAGGCGCCCTCGCTCGCGGTGAGCCCGGGGCTGCGCCGGCTGATGGGCGAGGCCGCGCTGAAGCTCGCGCGCGCGATCGGCTACACGAACGCGGGCACCGTCGAGATGATCCTCGACCCCGACGGCGCGTTCTACTTCCTCGAGGTCAACACGCGGCTCCAGGTCGAGCACCCGGTCACCGAGGCGATCCTCGAGCTCGACCTCGTGGAGCTCCAGCTCCGCGTCGCGCGCGGCGAGCCGCTCCCCTTCGACCAGGAGATGATCGACACGGTGGCGAGCGGCGCCGCCATCGAGTGCCGCCTGTACGCCGAGGATCCCGACAAGGGCTTCCTCCCGCAGAGCGGGCGCGTGGTCGACTTCGCGCTCCCGAGCGAGCCGTGGCTGCGCGTCGACGCGGGGATCGAGCCCGGCTCGGAGGTCTCGATCCACTACGACCCGATGCTCGCGAAGGTGATCACCTGGGGTCACACGCGCGGCGACGCCATCGCGCGGATGCGCGCCGCGCTGCGCAAGGCCAGCGTCATGGGGATCGCCACGAACCGGGACTTCCTGATCGACGTGCTCGAGCACCCCGCGTTCGTGGAAGGCGACTTGCACACGCACTTCATCGCCGAGCACCTCGCGGAGCCCGTGCCGCGCGATCCGGGCCTCGCGCGGCGCGGGGCGATCGCCGCGGCGCTGGCGGGGTGGGCCGCGCGGCCGCGCCTCTTGCCGTCGATGCGCACGGGCTACCGGAACAACCGCTTCGCGGACGAGGAGACCTCGTTCCACCACGGCGACCACGTGCTCTCGGTGCGCTACGTGGATCGCGGCGGCGGCGCGTTCTCGATCGACGGAGAGACGGCGCGCGTCGCGGTGGACGGGCCTTCGGTGACCGTGACCGACGCGGCCGGGCACCGCTGGCGCGCGCGCGTGATCGCGGACGGGACGCGCTGGCACGTGCTCGTCGACGGCCGAACGATCGTGCTCGACGAGGTGTCGCGCTTCCCCGACCTCGGGCTCGCGAGCGCGGCCGACGCGACGGTCGCGCCGATGCCCGGGAAGATCGTGAAGCTCCTCGCGAAGGTCGGCGACGCGGTGGTGGTCGGCCAGACGTTGGCCATCATGGAGGCGATGAAGATGGAGCACTCCATCGGCGCGCCGCACGACGGGATGGTGGCGGAGGTGTGCGTGGCCGAGGGCCAGCAGGTGAGCGAGGGCGCGGTCCTCGTGATCGTGCGCGAGGAGGGCGACGAGGGAGGCGCGGACGATTGAAGCACCCGCGCGATCGCTACATCACGGTCTACGGCCGCAAGCCCGTGCTCGAGGTCCTCGAGGCGCCCGCGCTCGAGGTCGCGCGCGTGCTCGTCGCCCACGGCGCGCGCGGCGCGGTGATCGACCAGATCCGCACGGCGGCGCGGCGGCGTGGGGTCGAGGTGATCGACAAGAGCGCCGCCGACGTCTCGCGCATCTCGCGCAAGCCCAAGCAGGACCAGGGCGTCGCCGCCGACGTCGAGGCCCCGAGTATGCTCGCGCTCGAGGACTGGATCGCGGAGCACCGCAACGGACCTTGCGTGCTCCTCGCGCTCGACGGGGTCACCACGCCGGCCAACGTCGGGATGATCCTCCGCACCGCCACGGTGCTCGGGCTCGGCGGCGTGGTGCTCGCGCGGCGCGGCTCGCCCGAGATCGGGCCGCTCGTGATCAAGGCCTCGGCGGGGCTCGCGTTCCGCGCGCGGGTGCTCCGCTGCGCCACGATCGAGGAGGGCCTCGACGCGCTGCGTAGGGCCGGGCTCACGGTCTACGGCCTCTCGGATCGCGCCGACGCGCTGGTCGGCGACGCGCCCCTCGCCGCGCGCGCGGTGCTCGTGCTCGGGAGCGAGACCGACGGAATCGTCGCGGCCGCGCCGCACGTCGACGCGTGGCTCCGCATCCCCACCGCGTCACCCGGCGACTCCCTCAACGTCGCGTGCGCCGCCGCGATCGCCGCGTGGGCCGCGCTGCGATCCGTCGCGCCGCCGCGCTCGTAGAACCCGCGACGTGGACGACGCGATCCTGCTCGACGCCATCGAGGTCGGCTCCCTCGTGCTGCCTCCGATCCCCGAGGTCGCGTGGTTCCTCGACGTGCCGGGAGTCGTGGCGCGCGAGACCACGCTCTCGCATCCGTTCGTGAACCTCGTCGCGATGGCGCGGCTCGAGGACGACGCTGCCGACGCGACCATCGAGCGCGTGCGCGCGCACTTCGCGCGCGCGGGAAGGGCCTTCGGCTGGATGGTCGGGCCCCGCTCGCGGCCCTGCGACCTCGCGGCGCGGCTCGAGCGCCACGGGCTCGCGCGGTTCAAGGACCTCGACGGGCTCGCCTGCACCGACCTCGGCCTGTCGATCCCGGTCCCCTCCGACGTGGAGGTCCGCACCGCGGGTCCCGACGAGCGCGATG
>JAYRVK010000297.1:0-1940 GCA_041918555.1 Sandaracinaceae bacterium | reverse complement strand
TCGGCGTCGCCACGCTGCTCGAGACGGTCGCGAAGCGGCGCCCCGACGCGCGCGTGACGGTGCGCGATCCCTCGAGCCTCTACGAGCTCGATCTGCGCGGCGGCGAGATCACCGACGTGACGAGGACGGCCGCCGACGGATCGTTCCGGCGGGGCGAGGAGATGCTCGTCGGCCTGCTCGGCGCGACCACCGGCCGCTACACGATCACCGACGCCGAGGGGCCGGTGCGCAACCGGATCGAGAAGGCCCTCGACGAGGTGCTGCGCGACGCGATCGTGGAGCTCGCCGCGCGCGTCGACGCGGTGAGCGGGCGCAACCTCGCGAAGGCGGTCCGCGTGATCCTCGACGAGGAGGTGCTCCCGGGCCTGATGGCCTCGTCGCCCGAGGAGCTCGAGCGCGTCGTGGGCCCGCTCCGCTCGGGGGTGGGGCCGCGCGATCTGCTGCTCGGCGGCGACGTCGAGCCGGTGGTGCTCGAGGAGTTCCTCGTGGACCTCGCGAAGCAGGGGGCCATCCGCCGGGTGATCGGGCCCGACGGCGAGGATCGCATCGCGCTCGCGCGCGAGGCGCGCGCGATGGGGCTGCACCCCGAGCTGTCCGAGCACGACGAGCAGGGCACGCTGAGCTGGCTCCCGCACGAGGAGACGACCGCGGAGATCGTCTTGTCGACGGAACAGATGGCGGCGAGCGCCGCCGATCGGGCCGCGGGCGCGGCGCGGCCGGCGATCCCGCCGCGAAGGCGTGCGGAGCCGAGCTCGGAGGAGACCACGCTCGAGCGCCCGCTCCCGAGCGGCCCGCCGGTCGACGACGAGGCGGACACCCTCGAGCTCGAGGTCCGCGACCCGGTCCCGCGCGAGACCTCTCCGGCGGGCGCGGATGCGGGCGCGGACGCGGACGCGGGCGCGGATGCGGGCGCGGACGCGGGCGCGGATGCGGGCGCGGATGCGGGCGCGGATGCGGGCGCGGATGCGTCGACCCGCGATCTCGCCGCCGACGTGATCGCCCTCCCCGACTCGCTCCCGCCCGCCGAGCCCGGCGCCGAGCCCCCGCCGCTCCCCGTCGATCCTCCGAAGCGCCTCACCGTCCCCCCGGCGCCCGAGCTCCGCTCCGAGGAGGACGACGAGGAGCCGCTCGAGGTCCCCGCGCCGCAGCCGCTCGAGGCGGCCGCCGCGCCGAAGCAGCCGGCCGCGCCAGAGCCGGTGGATCCGCCCGCGCCCCCCCCCCGCACCGACGAGGGGATGGGCCTCATGGGCTGGGCGCTCGTCGCGCTCGTGCTCGGGGTGGTGGGCTTCGTGGGCCTGCGCTTCTTCCTCGGCGACCCCGTGGCGCCCGACGCGCCCGACGGACCGCTGCCGCCGACCGCGCGCCCCGAGGATCCGCCGCCCGCCGACGACCCGGAGCCCCCCCCCGACGAGCTCGACGCGCCCGACGAGCCGGCCGGCGACCCCCCCCCCGAGCCCGATCCGACCGCCTCGGCCGACCTCCCGGTCCCCTACGGGCGCGAGGAGGAGGGCGTCGGGGCGCTCGGCGTCGCGGTGCGCGAGGGCCAAGGCCTCCTCGTGCTCGAGCCCGCGCCGGCCGGGGCGCCCATGCGGGTCCAGATCGGCGATCGCGAGCTCTCGCTCGGCGCTGAGGCGGTGGGGCTCGCGGTCGACGAGGGCGTCCACCACGTCACGTTCGTGCGCGGCGACCACACGGACTTCGTCTGGGTGGCCGTGCGCGCGGGGCACACGCGGTTCGTGCCGCCGCTGCCGTGACGCTCCGCGCCCGGCTCGAGGAGGCCGCGACCGCGCTCGGCTTCGCGCGGCTCGGCGTCGCCGCGATCGAGCCCCTCGGCCGCGACGCCGACGCGCTGCGCCGCTGGATCGAGGCGGGCCAGCACGCGAGCATGCAGTGGATGGCCGACACCCTGGCGGTGCGGCTCGATCCCGCGCACGACGCCT
>JAYRVK010000296.1:0-4269 GCA_041918555.1 Sandaracinaceae bacterium | reverse complement strand
TCTTCGGCTTCCTTCGGCGCCTCCGGCTCGGGCGCGGCCTTCGCGGGCTCCGCGGCCGGCTTCTCCGGCTCGGGCGCGGGCTCCTCGGCGATCGGTTCGGCGGCCGCCGCCTCGGGCGCGGGCGCCACTTCCGCTTCGGCGCGGGTCGCCGCCGCCTGCTTCTCGAGCTCCTCGCGATCGAGCGCGACCGTCTCGGCCGACTCGCTGATCCCGCCCAGCAGCGACGGGGGCGCGTCGCTCGAGCCCACGTCCTTGCCGAGCGCCTCGATCGCCTCGTCGGCGCCGACGCCCTTCGGGATCCCCATGCCGACCAGGGTCTTCTTGATGCGTGGCTTGCGACGCTGCTGCGCCTCCTTGCGCTTGCGCTCGATCTCCTCGGTGCGCTGGCGCGCCTCCTCGGCCTTCTTCTCGGCCTCGTCGGCGCTGCCCGATCCGCCCTCGGCGAGCGCGCTCGCGAGGAACTCGCTGGCGTGCCGGACCATCGTGCGGTCCTCGGGCGGCGGGAGCTCCTCCTGCGGCGTCGTCTCCGGGAAGAAGCCACCGGCCTTGGGCGCCGCGGGCTTCTCCGAGGGGTCCTGACCCTCCTCGAAGCGGCCCGGCGCATCGCCACGCGTCTGCACCATCTTGTCGACGAGGCCCCGGCTCTCGGGGTCCATCTTGATGAACTTGATCCCCATCCCAGGGGGCGAGTCGTCGCTCCCTTCGGCCTCGTCCCGCTTCCAGACGACCCGGCCGACCCCGTGGATCAGGCGCGACTCGTCCTTGAGCTGGAACTCGAACTTCAGGAGCGTCCCCACGGACATCGGCGTCTTCGACTTGATGAAGATGCCGCCGCGGCTGATGTCGACGCTGTACTGCTCGATGAACTCGTCCAGCGTCGCGCTCTTGAAACGGACCTTCAGGGAGATGGGTGCGCGCTTGTCCTTGCGCGTGTCGGCCATTCGCCGCCTCCGAAATTTCGTCGTGCCCGAGGGTTCGGGCGGACCATCGTACTCTCCGACCCGGAGCGATCACAACAACTTAGACCCCCGCCTCGCGTGCTCGTCCCAGCGCTCGAGCACGACGAAGGCGGGCCCTCGCTCCGGGAGGGCGTCCCCGAAGCACTCCACGCGGGTCACCGCGCCGGGGTCGCCGAGGCGCGCCGTGGTGGCGAAGGCGAGCGCGTCGAGGGGGTCGATGGCGCCCTCGGGAGCGCGCGCCCAGGGCCGCAGGGGCGGCGCCTCGCACCGGTAGCGCTCGGCGAGCTCGGGGGCGACGTCGAGCAGCGGGGCGATCGCGAACGGCCGCTCGGGGAGGCCCGGGTGCGGCACGATCAGGTCGGGCTCGCGCACCTCCCCGCCGCTCCAGTGGAGGAGGTCGAGGTCGATCGTGCGGGGTCCCCAGCGCACGCGCCGCTGCCTTCCGAGGAGCGCCTCGATCGCCAAGAGGCGCGGCAACAGCTCGCGCGGGTGGAGGGTGGTCTCGAGCCGCAGCGCCGCGTTGAGGTAGTCCGGCTGGGGCGGGCCGAGCGGCGGCGTCGCGTAGAGGGCGGAGCGGGCCGCGACGACGATCGCCGGGCTCGCGGCGAGCAGGCGCTCGGCTGCGACGAGGAACGCCTCGCGCGAGCCCAGGTTCCCGCCGAGGCCGACGACGATCACGCGGGCCGAGCTTGGCGCGGCGCGGGGTCGCGGTCTACCGTCGCTCGACGTGCCCGAGGCGCCGCGCATCTACCGGGTCGGGGAGCTCAACCGCCGCCTCGCGACGGCGCTCGAGCGCTGGCCGGAGGTGTGGGTCGAGGGCGAGGTCGCCGACGTGCGCCGCGGCGCGGGCGGGCACGTGTACTTCGCGCTCGCGGACGCGACGGAGGCCGCGCAGCTCGGGTGCGTCATGTTCGCGAGCGACGTGCGACGTGCGCGGACCGAGCTGCAGAAGGACACCCGGGTCCGGGTGCGCGGCCGCTTCGATCTCTTCCGCCCGCGCGGCGCGCTCCAGCTCGTGGTCCGCATCGCGCTGCCGGCGGGCGACGGCGATCGGCGGGAGCAGCTCGAGCGGCTCAAGAAGAAGCTCGCCGCCGAGGGGCTCTTCGCGCGGGAGCGCAAGCGGCCGCTCCCGCGCTACCCGCGGACCGTGGGGATCGTGACGAGCCGCCGTGGGGCCGCGCTCCACGACGTGATCCGCGTGGCCTCGCGCCGCGCCCCGGTGCGGCTCGTGCTCTCGCACTGCCTCGTGCAGGGGCCCGACGCCCCGGAGTCGATCGTGCTGGCGCTCCGCCGGCTGGAGCACCTCGACGACCTCGACGTGGTGATCGTCGCGCGCGGCGGCGGCGCCAGCGGGGACCTGTCCGCGTTCGACGACGAGCGCGTCGCGCGCGCGATCGCGGCGTGCCCGGTGCCGGTGGTGAGCGGGGTCGGCCACGAGGTGGACGCCTCGATCGCCGACCTCGTCGCGGACGTGCGCGCCGCCACGCCCTCGAACGCGGCCGAGCTCGTGGTGCCCGAGCGCGAGGTGTTGATCGAGCTGGTGGCCTCGGCCGAGCGCCGGCTCTGCCGCGCGCTCCAGGTCCGGCTCGGTGAGGAGCGCCTCGCGCTCGAGCGCCTCGATCGGCGCCTCGCGGATCCGCGCCACGCCGCGTCGGGGGTGCGGCGGGCCTTCGACGCCACGCGCCACCGCCTCGAGCGCGCCCTCGAGCGCGCGCTGCGCGCCGCGCGCGAGCGGCTCCGCGTCCTCGACGCGCGGCTCGGGCCGGCGGATCCACGCGCGCGCCTCGCCCTCCAGCGACGGCGGCTCGACGAGCTCGTCGGACGATCGCAAAGAACGTTGCGGCCCGTGGCGACCTCGAAGCGCGCCGAGCTCGCGCGGGCGTCCGCGCGGTTGGCCGCGGTGCCGGCGCCGAGCCTGCGCGACGCGCGCCGGCGACTCGGGGTGCTCGCCGCGCGGCTCGACGCGCTCTCGCCGCTCGCGGTGCTCGCCCGCGGCTACGCGATCGCGCTCGCCGAGGGTCGCGCCCTCGTCGACGCGCGCGACGCTCGCGTCGGCGACGCGCTCTCCATCCGTCTCGCGCGCGGCACGGTCGAGGCGCGGGTGACGGACGTGCGGGAGGACGCAGGGTGAGCACCGCCGCGACCCGGCTCCTCGCGCTCTTGGGTCACCCGGTGGACCACTCGCGCTCGCCGCGAATCCACGCCGCCGCGCTCGAGGCGCTCGGCATCGACGCAACGTATCTTGCGTTCGACGTCGAGCCTGCGGACCTCGCGGAGGCCGTGCGGGGCCTGCGTGCGATCGGCGCGCTCGGCGCCAACGTGACGGTGCCGCACAAGGAGGCGGTGATGGCCCACCTCGACGCGGTGGAGCCCGACGCGCGCGCGATCGGCGCCGTCAACACGCTGGTGCGCGAGGGCGCGCGGTGGATCGGGGCGAACACCGACGCGGCGGGCCTCGTGCGCGCGCTGGCGGACGCGGGCTTCGACGCCGCGGGGGCAGGGGTCCGCGTGATCGGCGCCGGCGGTGCGGCGCGCGCCGCGGTGGTCGGGCTGGCGCACGCGGGGGCGGCCCGCGTGGTGGTCGCCGCGCGCCGCCTCGAGCGCGCGGAGGCCCTCGCGCGCTCGCTGGCGCTCCCGGTTCCCGTCGACGCGGTGCGCCTCGACGCCTCGCCCGCACACGACGACGTCGATCTCCTCGTGCAGGCGACGAGCGCGACGATGCACGCCGAGCCCGGCGAGGCGCTCGCGCGCGCCCTCTCCCTGGACACGCTGCCCGCCCACGCGACGGTGATCGATCTGGTCTACGCGCCGCTCGAGACCGCGGTGCTCCGCGCGGCGCGCGCGCGGGGGCTCCGCGCCGTGGATGGGCTCGGGATGCTCGTGCACCAGGCCGCGCTCTCGTTCGAGCGCTGGACGGGGGTCGTGCCCCCGCTCGGCGCGATGCGCGCCGCGGCGCTCCGAGGCTGATCAGGCCGTCGGCGCGACCACTCTCGAGCGCGACGCGGCGCCCGTGGAGCGGACCGCCTCGGCACCGTGGCTCGCTCACTCAGAGACTGTCGATTCATCGATCGAGGCCGCGCGCGCCAGCGCGTTCGGATGAGGGAGAGCTCAGAGAGTGTCGATTGACCGATCGAGGCCAGGTCGGCGCGCAGCCCCCTCGGCAAGCTCAGAGGGTGTCGATGAATCGATCGAGGCCAGGCCGGCGCGCAGCGCGGGCCGTCGGCCGAGGGGGTCCCCACGCGGAGCGTGGGGAGCGAACGCGCGCAAGCGCGTTCGGACGAGGGAGGGGGCCCCGGCGCGCGCTCTGCGC
>JAYRVK010000295.1:0-4824 GCA_041918555.1 Sandaracinaceae bacterium | reverse complement strand
CGGGCGCGGGGGGTGCCGGGCTACGTTCGGGCGCCCGTCCCGAGGGCGCGCTCGGACGGCGCGGCGCGCACCCAGGGCGGCGACAACGTAGCGTGCGTCCTTCAGCGCCGGCCCAGCAGGCGCGCCTCGAAGCGCTGGCGTGCCGGGTGTCGACGCGCCGAGCCGAGGCCTCGGCTCGCCTCGGTGCGTGGGCTTCGACTTCCCGGGAATGGAACGGAGAGCGACGCCGCCAACCTCGACTCCCACTCTCCCCGCCTCCCGGCTCCATCGCACCGGGCTCGAGACCTTCACGAACCAAGGCGAGCACGCACCACGAGCCCGAGCACGAACACCACCCCAATCCCAAGCCCCCCCCCTCCCCTCGGCCGCACCACCCGGCACGCGCAGCCCTCCGGCGGCGGCGGCGGTCCACCGCACTCGAAGGGGACCGCGGCGTCGCGCGGCAGCCCGATGCCTCCGTCGGGCTCGAGGTCGATCTCGATGCCCGCGTCGAAGCCCAGGTCGTAGCTCACGTCGGGGAGCCACGGCGGGCACGCGATCCCGACGTCGCTGCAGCGCGGACACTCGACCATCGCGTCGATCTCCTCGAGGCGAAGGAGCGGTTCCCACGTCGCGCCGCGGTCCGCCGAGCGCGCGAGCGCGAAGCCCGCCAGCCGCTGGACGGTGCACGCGCGGAGCTCTCCGTCGGTCCACGTCAAGCACGAGACGGGCAAGTCCGCTTGCACCCTCGAGAAGGTGAGCCCCGCGTCGTCGGAGCGGTACACGCCGCCCGCGCGGCTCGCGGTCCACACCGTCCCGCCGTCCTCGGCGATCACCACGTCGCCGAGCTGCGAGGCCTCGAGGACCGTCGCGAACGTCGCGCCGCCGTCCTCGCTCCGGACCAGCCGGTGCGCGTCGAGGACGGCGCCGCTCGCCGCGAGCACGACCGCGAAGACCACGTCGGGATCGGCGGGGCTCACCGCGCGGATCCGCAGGAACCGCTCGTCGGTCCCGAGGCCCTCGAACGGGAGGCGCTCCCAGCTCGCGCCGCCGTCGTCGGAGCGGAGCACCATCGTCGTTCGATCCTCGGGCAGGCCCGGGATGTCCGCCGAGAGGTAGAGCCGCTCGGGGCGCGAGGGCGCGACGAGGAGGGTGTCGAGGAGCACGTCGTCTTGCGGGGGACCCCACGCCTCCCACGTCCGGCCCTCGTCCAGGCTCCGGAAGACCTGGTCCTCTGCGCCCACGTCGGTGGCCACCGCGAAGAGGCGCGTCGGCTCGCGCGGGTCTGCGGCGAGATCGATCACCCATCGATCCGTCAGCGCGTCGGACGCGAAGCCCCAGTCGCAGCCCGCGGGGTCCGACGCGAAGACTCCGTCGAAGGTCGACGCGAGCACGCGCCCCTCGTAGCCGAGGAGGACGCGGGGATCCTCGAAGCGCGGGTCGACCCCGAGCACCGCGGCGCAGGCCCAGCGCCACGAGCGCCCTCCGTCCCGGGTCACCGCGAAGCCCCACGTGGCCTGGGCGACCACGTGCAGCGGGTCGCGCCGATCGACGCGGAGCGCGTTGAAGACAGCCGGGCGGGCGTGCGCCCGCGCGAGCGACGCGGCGGCCACGAGGGAGAGGGCGAGGAGCGGTGCGACGGGGCGCACGGGCGACAGGGTAGCGGTTTGACACTCGCGACGCGCGCCGCGTACCGTCCTTGCACCAACCTGGAGGCCCTCGTGCGTCACCTCGCCCTCGTCATCGCCAGTTGCTCGTTCGTGTGGCTCGCCGGCTGTGTCGCCGGCAACCCCGACGACGTCGGCGCCGCGACCTACAACATCTGCTGCGGCACCAACTGCTGCTGTCCGTCGCTCGGGAGCGGCGGCGCGATCGGCCCCGGAGATCGCAACCCGGCGAACGCCTGCGAGGTGTGCAACCCGTCGGTGAGCCAGACCTCGTGGACGGCCGACCCGATGTGCATGGCCGGGACCGACGCGGGCGGCGGGATGACGGGCACGGACGCGGGCGGCGGCGGGGGCGGCGGCGGCGGCTGCAGCGTCGGCCCGGGCGCGCCGGCCGGCGGGATGCTCGCGGTGATCGGCCTCGTGGCGGCCGTGCTCGTGCGTCGGCGCCGGTAGACCGTTCGGGCGCACCGCGGTCGAGGTTCGAGCGAGGTCGAACCCTCTGAAGGTGCGACTCGCGAGCGAAGAGGTACCCATGGCCCACCGTACCCTCGAGCGTCGAGACCTGCCCCGCGCGTTGCTCGCGGGTGTCCGATGGCTCGTGAACCCGGTCTCTCCGGGTGGCGTCAAGCAAGTGCCGCGGATGAAGCTCTTCGCGGGCGGACCCGAGCTCCTGCGCGAGGTCGAGCAGATGCGGACCCACCCGTCGGGCCGGCGCATCCTCGCCGAAAGACCAGACCTGGGCGCGGCCCTCTCGAACGCGTCGGCGCTCGCGGCCATGCCCAGAGGGAGCCTCGGGCGGATGTTCTACGAGCGGATGGAGGCCCCCGGCGGGGTGCCCGGCTATCTCCTGGCGTCGACCATCTACGCCGATGGCTTCTTCGACTCGCTGCAGGTCGGCGACGACGTGCGCTACGTGATCGAGCGCAGCCGTTGGCACCACGACCTCTTCCACGTCGTGACCGGCTACGGCACGGACCTGGTCGGCGAAGGCCTCCTCATCCACTTCATGCTCGGCTACGAGCACGGACTCTCTGCTCGAGCGGCCTCCTTCACGCCGATGGCGATCGGGCCGCGCTTCTTCCTCCGGCCGAGCTGCGGGCAGCGCCGCTGGCGCGCGCTCCTCGCAGAGGCCAACGCGCGCGGCGTCGCAGCTCGTCGTGCGTGCCCACCGATCATGGTCCTCTGGGAGGAGCTCCTCGCAAGCCCGCTCGAGGAGGTCCGCCGCGAGCTCGGCATCGTCCCCTTCGTCGAGGACACCTCCCGCTGGCTCGATGCGAGCTGGCTCGGGCGACACGCCGCCGGCGGCTTCGGCGCCTATGCGCGCGCGGCCGAGCAGGCTCAGATCCTCCGAAAGATCGTCGAGGCCGGCGTGAGCCCCCGCGATCTCCATCGCCTCGGTGACGAGCGGCTCGAGAGACTGATGGCGCTCGCCTCCTCGGGGGCCTCCGCCGACGTGATCCGCGCCGCGGCTGCGCGGGCGCGAGGTCCGGCGCGAGCGCCGCGATCGAGCCCACCGGCGGGCGGTGTCCCGGGGAACGCGCGAGCCGCGCCGACCGATCGAGGTCGCGGAGAGTGACGGCGAGCCGCGGTGTGCGCGCTTCGCGCTCCGGCCCGGGACCCGAGGCGGCTCGCAGAGCCGCCGCAGAAGACGCGCGCAGCGCGGCTTCGGAGGCGCCCTCCACGAACGCCCAGTAGCTCGAGCCAGGCGCAGGGGGCGGGAAGGTCAGAGCACCGACGCGGAGCGGATGTACGAGAGCTCCGGGAAGTCCCGGCGCAGGTACGCGTTGCCCTCGGCCGTGATGCGCCCCTGCGCGGGGCCGCGGCCGCTCGGCGCGCCCTCGCCGTAGCCCGCGTGCAGCCCGTCGACGGCGGTCATGTCGCGCACCTGCCCGAACGGCGAGAAGCCCATGCCGTCGAGGCGCGTGTTGTCGACGAGGTTGATGAAGAACTGCGTCGTGCGCGTGCCGGGGCCCGCCATCGCGAAGCTCACGTAGCCGCGGCGGTTGCTCTGCACGACCGGGTCGTCCGGGATGCGGCGGTTGCGCCACTGGTTGGTCACGTTCGGGTCACCGTGCAAGCCGCCTTGCGCCATGAAGCCGCTGATCACGCGGAAGAACGCGACGTCGGTGAAGTAGCCTTCGCGCACGAGCGTGTAGAAGCGGTCCGCGCCGTGCGGCGACCACGCGCGGTGCACCTCGATGTCGATCGGGCCGGCCGTCGTGTCGAGCCGCGCGGTGAAGGTCTCGGGGGCGCGCTGATCACCCGGCACGGGCGCGGTGTCGGCCGGGGCCTGCGCGGGGCGGGGCGCGAGGGTGGGATCGACGGGACGCTGGATCGGCCGGGGCGCGACGCGCCCCTCCTGCGCCTGCGCGCGGCCCTCGGCCGGCGCCTCGCCGCTCGCCATGCCGAGCCGCGGCCGATCGTCCACGCCCATCGGCTCTTGGGGCTCCTGACAACCGGGGAGCAGGGTGGCGACGACGAGCAGGATCGAGGGGATGCGGGGCACGTTCTTCCTCCGGACGGTGAATCGGCGCGTGTGTATAGCAACGCGCACCCCAGAGGGCACACGCTACCCTCGCCCCCCGTGAGGATCTGGCTCATCCGCGCCGCCGCGCTGGCCGGCGCCCTCGCGCTCGGCGCGGCCCTCCACGCGCTGCTCGCGCCGCTCGGGCATGCGTGGGTAGTGTGGACGCTCGGCGGCCTCGTCCTCGCCGCGCTCGTCGCCGAGGTCGTCCTCAGGCAGGTGAAGCGCCGCGGCGAGCGCGCGGACTGGGACCGCTGGAAGGCCACCCTCCTCGATCCCCCGGCGCGCCGACGCGCGATCCACGAGCTGCGCCGCGCCGGCGAGCGAGCCCGGCGCCTCGGCCCGCGGCTCGCGGTGCGACAGGCGCGGCTCGCCGTCGCGCTCGCCGAGCTCGAGCTCGCCGACGGCAAGAGCGACGAGGCGATCCGCGCGCTCTCGCGCGTCGACGTGTCGCTCCTCGACGCGCTCCCGGCCGCGGTCGTACGAATCGCACGATCGCAAGCTTATTTGCACGCGGGAGAGCCCGACGCAGCGGCCAGCGCGCTCGCGCCCCTCCCCGCGGAGGTGGGTGACGCGATCCTCGACGCGACGCTCCGTCTCTCGCGCGGCGCGGTCGCGCTCGAGGAGGGGCGCCTCGAGGAGGCGCGCGCGGCG
>JAYRVK010000294.1:0-1670 GCA_041918555.1 Sandaracinaceae bacterium | reverse complement strand
GGCGCGCGGCGCCGCGCGGTCGTGGTCCCCGGGCCCACGAACGTGCGCTGGTACGCGGAGGTCCCGGAGAACGGCCGCTTCGCGCTCGGCTTCGGCGCGCCGAGCGCCGGGGAGCGCACCGTCCGCGTGACGGTGACGCCCGAGGGCGGCGAGGCGCGCGTGCTCCACGAGGGCCCGATCACCACGGCGTGGCAGGATCGCGTGCTCGATCTCGCGTCGCTCGCGGGCGAGGTCGTGCGGATCGAGGTCGCGGTCGAGGGCGCCGGCGAGGTCGGGATCAGCGGGCCCGCGGTGGTCGTGCCGATGCCCGCGGCGCCGCTCGCGCAGGCCCAGGCGCGGAGCGTGATCGTGCTCCTCATCGACACCCTCCGGGCGAGCAAGCTGCGCGTGTACAACCCGCGCTCGCGCGTGCGCACGCCGGCGCTCGACGCGTTCGCGAGCGAGGGCGCGGTGTTCGAGCACGCCCAGTCGCCGGAGAACTGGACCAAGCCGTCCGTCGCGTCGGTGCTGACGTCGCTCACCCCGATGACGCACAACACGAAGGAGCAGTCGAGCTCGCTCCCGCAATCCGCGTTGACGCTCGCGGAGGTCTTCGATCGGAACGACTTCGCGACCGGGAGCTTCATCGCGAACGGCTACGTCTCGGACCGCTTCGGGTTCGATCAGGGCTGGGATCACTACACGAACTACATCCGCGAGGAGCGCAACACGGACGCGCAGAACGTCTTCCGCGAGGCGCTCGCGTGGATCCGCGAGCACCGCGAGGAGCGCTTCTTCGCGTACATCCAGACGATCGATCCGCACGTGCCCTACGACCCGCCCGAGGAGCTCGTGGCGAGCTACCACCCGGGCCCGTACACGGGGCCGGTCGATCCGCGCCGCACGGGCCTGCAGCTCGAGGACGTGAAGGCGGGGCGCCTGACGTTCTCGGCGGCCGACATCCGCCGGCTCGAGGCGCTCCACGACGGCGAGATCACCTACCACGACCAGGAGATGACGCGGTTCGTCGAGGGCCTGCGCGAGCTGGGCCTCTACGACGACGTCGTGTTCGTGGTCACGAGCGATCACGGCGAGGAGTTCAACGAGCACGGCAGCTTCGGGCACGGACACTCGGTGTTCCAGGAGCTCCTGCACGTGCCGCTGATGTTCCGGTGGAACGGGGTCATCGAGCCGCGCCGCATCGGGCCGACGGTGAGCACGCTCGACATCGCGCCGACGGTGCTCGAGGCCGCGGGGATCCCGATCCCCGAGGAGTTCGAAGGGACCTCGCTCCTCGCGACCGCGCGCGGCCAGCTCCGGCCGGGCCCCGCGATCGCGTTCAGCGACAAGCTCGACGATCGCCGCGTCGCGACGGCCGCGGGCTACAAGCTCGTGATCCGCGGGAACCTCACGTGGGCGATGTTCGACCTGCGGACCGATCCGAACGAGCTCACCCAGATCGACGGCGGGAGCCGCCTCCCGATCGCGCTGCGGTACCTGCGCGGGCTCTACGGGCAGCACCTCGGCGCGAGCGATCGCGGCGACTGGCTGCACGCGGGGACGGGCGGCGAGAGCCGCGTGCTCCCGCAGGCCGAGTCGCAGATCGACGCCGAGATGTGCCAGCAGCTCCGCGCCCTCGGCTACATCGACGCGCGCTGCGACGCGCTCTGAGTTGGCGGGGGGGGGGGGGG
>JAYRVK010000293.1:0-2762 GCA_041918555.1 Sandaracinaceae bacterium | reverse complement strand
CCGGATCGAGCGCGACGCGGCGGGCCGCGTGCTCCACCTCGACGAGGGCGGCGGCGAGGGGCCGCGCCTCCATCGCGACGCCGAGGGCCGGGTGACGATGGTCGAGTCGGAGGCCTTCGACTACTGGGAGCTCCACCGCGACGCCGCCGGGCGCGTGCGCGAGGAGAGCGGGTTCTCGGGCGAGGCGCCGTACGTGCTGCGCGATCACGCGGGTAGGATCCGGCGCGCGGTGGGCGGGGCGGGGCGCGCCGAGGTGAAGCGCGATCGCGCGGGGCGGCCGATCGAGCTCGCGCACGCCGACGACACGCTCCAGCGCTTGGCGTGGACGCCCGGCGGGCGGCTCGCGCGCGCGCAGGACGCGGATCGCGTCGTGACGTTCGCGCACGACGGCGCGGGGCGGATCCTCGTCGAGCGCACCGGCGCGCACGAGCTCTCGAGCCGCTACGACGCGAACGGAGCGCGCGTGGCGCTCGACGGCGGGCACGGGCTCGCGCTGCGGGTCGAGCGGGACGCGCTCGGGCGGGCCCTCCGGATCGTAGCGACGCAAGGGACGTTGCGCCTCGAGCTCGCGCTCGCGCGCGACGCGGCGGGGCGCGAGCGGCGCCGCGCGCTGCCGGGAGGGCTCGAGGTGCGCTTCGAGCGCGACGAGCTCGGCCGGGTCGCGCGGCGCGCGATCCGGTTCGGGGAGCGCGAGCTCGCCACGCTCGACTTCGCGTGGGCGGGGCTCGATCGCCTGGTGACCGTGCAGGACTCGCAGCGCGGGCGGCGCGCGCACCGGCACGACGCGCGCGGGCGGCTCGTCGGCGTCGGCGCGCTCGTGCGCAGCCTCGACCCGCTCGGCCGCGTGTTCCGCACCGCGGAGCGCGACGATCACGCCTACGAGGCGGGCCGGCTGATCGAGGCCTACGGGTGCCGCTACGCGTACGACGCGGCGGGGCGGCGGATCGCGAAGACCACCGCGCTCGACGAGGAGACGCGCTACGCGTGGGACGGGGGGGGGCGGCTCGTCGCGGTGCACCTCCCGGGCGGCGATCGCGTGACCTACGACTACGACGGCCTCGGCCGGCTCGTGCGGCGGCGGCGCGAGGCGCGCGTGGCGATCCCCGGCGTGCGCGAGCCGGTCTGGGAGGCGACGCGCGAGACGGAGCTCGTGTGGGACGGGCTCGCGCTGCTGCACGAGATCGAGGGCGGCAGGGTGACGACGTGGCTCCGCGAGGAAGGGCGGCTCGTCGGCAAGCTCTCGAGCGACGGCGCGTTCGCGGTGCTCACGGATCCGAGCGGGCTCGTCACCGAGCTGACCGACGCGACGGGCAACCTCGCGTGGCGCGGGACGATCGATCTCTTCGGCGCGGCGTCGATCGACCAGGCGAGCACCGCGTGCCCGTGGCGCTTCGAAGGTCACTTCGAGGACCCCGACACCGGGCTCGCGCACGCGTGGCTGCGCGTCTACGACCCCGAGACCGGCGCGTACCTCTCGCCGAGCCCGCTCGGCGTCGTCGGGGGCAGCTTCCTCTACGAGTACCTGCCCGATCCGCTCTCGCACGCGAGCCCGCTCGGGCTCGGGCGCGGCTACGCGACGCTGCGGGGTGCGGTGCGCTCGGAGCGGCTCGAGGCCGAGCTCGTCGAGCGCTTCGTAGAGGCCCTCGATCGCGGCGACGGCGCGGCGGGCCCGCGCGCGCGCTTCGATCCGCGCGCCGCGCGGCTCGCGATGGAGGATCCCGAGGCCGCGCTCTACGGGCCCTGGGAGGCGCTCCGGCCGGAGCGCCGCGCGCCGCCGCCGAGCGCGCGCCTCACGCGCCTGCCGAAACACCTGGGCCTGCCGGCCGATGAGGACCTCGAGGGAGCATGACCATGAAGGACGACGCACGAGACGATCTTCCCGAGGGGCCCGCGGTCGAAGCGGAAGAGCCGCCGAGCGCGCTCGACGCGATGCTCGAGCAGGCGGCGCCGGAGCCCGCGCCGCTCCTCCCGGTGCCCGGCGTGACGACGTGCCTCGTCGGCGAGGTCGTCGACGACCGGCATCCGTCCTTGCGAGGCCGCGTGCGCGTGCGCTGGTCGGACCTCGAGGGGCAGCTCTACGAGCGCTGGCTGCCGACGTTCCAGGGCCTGCCCGTGCGCGTCGCGGATCGCGTGTTCCTCCAGCAGCCCGCGAACTGGCCCGAGCCGGTGGTGATCGGCGTGCTCGACGGCTTCGCGCGGCGCCCCGAGGTCGCGCGCGACGAGAGGGCGAGCCTCGAGCTCCAGCGCGACGAGGCGCTGCGCGTGCGCACCAAGAGCGGCGTGGATCTGCTCGAGGTCTTCGAGGGCGACGCGGGCCCGGTGGTGCGCCTGCTCACCGGCGACGTCGACCTCGACATCCCGGGCGCGATGCGCGTGCGCGCGGACGCGATCACGCTCGAGGCGCGCAAGGGTCAGGCGCGGATCGAGGCGTCGGACGACGTGATCGTCAAGGGCGAGACCGTCCACCTCAACTGACGGCGTCCCGCGGCGGGCGGGCCGCGCGACCGCGCACGGCGGTCTCGCCGAGCGCGTCGACGGCCGGCGCGACGATCGAGACGTCCCCGGCGCGGCGCGCGCGGGCCTCGACGGTGAGGGTCGCGTGCGCGGCGTCGACCGGCACCGTGACGTGCGTGCCACGCTCGCGCTCGAACGCGTCCCACCACGCGTGGGGGGGGGGGGCCGGGCCCCCCCCGGGCGCGCCCCCGCCCCCCCCCCCCCCCCACGGGCCGCCGGGCCCGCCGGGCGCGCGGGGGGGGGGGGGG
>JAYRVK010000292.1:0-2426 GCA_041918555.1 Sandaracinaceae bacterium | reverse complement strand
GTAGGCGAGGATCACCTCGGGCTCTCCGTCACGGTCCTCGTCGCGGAGCGCGAGCGACTCGACCTCGAAGGCGCAGATCTCGCCGATCCCGATCGTCTGGACGATCGCGCCGCGGACCGGTCCTTCGTCCTCGCCGTCCGGGGGCGCGATCTCGACGCGCGCGATGCCGCCGAACACGCAGTCGGGCTGCTCCATCGCGAGCGCGCCCTCGCCCTCTGACACCAGGCACTCCTCGTGCGGCGTCCCGCCGCGCACGCAGCGCTCGAAGTAGCCCGCGACGAACGCCGACACCGTCACGGTGCTCTCGTCCGGCCGCACGTAGTGGCGGCTCGTGATCAGCTGCGGCCGCACGTGGAGCCGCCTCCGGATCGCGTTGCGCACGCGCGCGCCCACGCGCTCGTCGAGGCGCGTCGGGCGGCCGAGCCCCAGGGCGACCTCGTCTCCGAGCCCCGCGAGCGGATCGGGCGGCGGCTCCGCGACGGGCTCGATCACGGGCGGCGGCTGCTCGGGTGCGACCGGGGGAGGGAGCCGCTCCGGGTCGAGGCGCACCGGGGCCTCGGCGGGCGGCTCGGCGCAGGCGATCGCCAGCGCGACGCCGAGCCCCGCGAGCCGCTCCCTGCCCCGCACCCCGCGGAGCCTACCTCGCCTCGAGACCGGAGAGAATCGCGCGCCGCCCCGCCGAAGAGCTCGAGGGCGGTCGATGAGTCGATCGAGCCGAGGCCGACGAGCGTCGATCGAGGCCAGGCCGTCGCGGAGCGACGGCCGTCGGCCGAGGGCGCGCAGCCCCCTCGGTCAACACAGCCGGTTCAGCCCGTTCAGCGCCGCGACGCGGTAGGCCTCGGCCATCGTCGGGTAGTTGAAGGTCGTGTGGACGAAGTAGTCGATCGTGTTGTGCGGCGCGGGCTGCGCCATGATCGCCTGCCCGATGTGCACGATCTCCGCGGCCTGATCGCCGAAGCAGTGGATCCCGAGGAGCTCGCGCGTCTCGCGGTGGAACAAGAGCTTGAGCATCCCCGCCGTGTTCCCCGTGAGCTGCGCGCGCGCGAGGCTGCGGAAGAGCGAGTGGCCGACCTCGTAGGGCACGCCCTTCTCGGTCAGCTCGCGCTCGCTCCGCCCGATCGAGCTGATCTCGGGCGCGGTGTAGATGCCCGTGGGGATGTCCTTCACCAGCGCGAGGTCGCACTCGGAGTCCAGGAGGTGCGCGGCCGCGAAGCGCCCCTGGTCGTAGCTCGCGCTCGCGAGCCCCGGCGCGCCGACCACGTCGCCGACCGCGTAGACGTGGGCCTTGCCGCGCACGCGGAAGCGATCGTCGATGTCGAGCTGCCCGCGCGCGTTCGGCGTGACGGAGATGGCCTCGAGCCCCATCCCGTCGGTGTTCCCGGTGCGGCCCTGGGCCCAGAGCACGAGGTCGCTCTTGATCTTCTTCCCGCTCGCGAGGTGCAGGTACACCGCGTCGTCCGCGGGCTCGACGCGCGTGTACTGCTCGTCGTGCCGGATCACCACGCCCTGATCGCGCAGGTGATAGCTCAGCGCGTCGATGATCTCCTCGTCGAGGAAGGAGAGGAGCTTGTCGCGCTGGTTGACGAGGTTCACCTTCACGCCGAGCCCTCGCAGGATCGACGCGTACTCGCACCCGATGACGCCCGCGCCGTAGATCGTGACGACCTGCGGGGTGTGATCGAGGGTCAGGATCGTGTCGCTGTCGAACACGCGCGGGTGGCCGAAGTCCACGTCCGCCGGCCGGTACGGGCGCGAGCCGGTCGCGATCACCACGTGCCGGAAGCGCAGCTCGCGCTCGAGCCCCTCGGGGGTCTCGACGCGGATCGTGTGCTCGTCGAGGAAGCGCGCGTGGCCGTGCACGACCGCGACGCGGTTGCGGAGGTAGAAGTCGCGCCGCATCTCGACCTGCTTCGCGATCACCCCCTCGGCCTTGCGCAGGAGCTGCGGGAAGGTGAAGCGCACGCCCTCGCTGACGCGGGCGAACAGCGGATCGCGGCGGAACTCGACGACCGACTGCACCGCCTGGCGCAGGGCCTTGCTCGGGATGGTCGCCCAGTGGGTGCAGCCGCCGCCGACCTGGCGGTGCCGCTCGACGATCACCACGGACAGGCCGCTCTTGGCCGCCTTCATCGCGGCGCCCTCGCCGCCCGGCCCGCTCCCGATCACCACGAGGTCGTGTACTTCTTCAGGCGGGGGCAGAGACGTCACGGGCGCGAGCATAGCGCCGTGTAGCCGACTTGTAGTCCGGTCCCCGCCGGGACTCGTTTATGCTGCCCACGATGTGGTCGCTCGCCCGTGCCGTGCTCCCCCTCCTCGCGATCTGGTGCGGAGCGAGCGGGGCCGCCGCGCAGGACGGGGGCGAGGAGTCGACGCAGGCCGTGCCGCTCGGCCCCGACGAGGAGGAGGCGCGCGCGCACTTCAACCTC
>JAYRVK010000291.1:0-4824 GCA_041918555.1 Sandaracinaceae bacterium | reverse complement strand
GACGCGATGTTGACAGTTGCCAAGCCTGTCAACTGTCAACATCGCGTCCCCGGGTCTGACCCCGGCCCGCGCGGGGTCTCGACGTCAACTGTCAACATCGCGTCCCCAGGTGGGCCTCGAGGAGGGCGGCCGGCGAGGAGCTCCACGCGGAAGTCGGTCTCCGGCCGCGCGACGACCGTGTGCAGTCCTGAAGCACGAGAGACGTCTTGCGTCACGCCGCACATCGACCAGAGCGCGAAGCCCGCGTCGTCGAAGAGGTGCGCGGAGAAGCGCACGCTCAGGTGGCCGAAGTGACCGCACATCCACGCGTGTCGTGCCAGACGCTCATCGAGCGAGGATAGCGCCCCTCCCTGGACCCCAGGAAACGCGACGGATCCGGGCCCCCCGTGCGTCCCCACACTGCCGGCGGGACGGCTCTGGCGCTAGGGATAGCGCGATGGCACGACCCGATCGGATCCGCTTCTCCGGCCGCATCCTCTACCTCACCGAGGACGCCGAGCTCCTGAAGCGACAGCTCGCCGGCGAGCGGCTCGACTGGGATCCCGAGCGCAAGCTGATCGACAACATCTCGACCGACGAGATCACCCCGGGCTGGGTCTGCTTCTACTACGACGAGACGCTCGGCGAGTTCTCGCTGGTCGGCCTGCGCGGCGGCGCGTTCGAGCGCGGCTCGCTCGAGAACGGCGGCTTCGACGTCGTCGTGAGCGGCAAGAGCAAGGGCTGCGGCAGCTCGCGCGAGACCGCGCCCTACTCGGAGCAGGCCGCGGGCATCCAGCTCGTGATCGCCGAGAGCATCGAGAAGATCTACGGGCAGAACTCGCAGAACATCGGGCTCCTCACCTCGACGGACTTCGGGCTCTTGCCGCGCATCGCGGCCGGCGAGGAGATCCCGATCGAGGAGTTCACGCGCGGGCTCGACCCGATCAGCGCGGACATCGTCAAGGCCGGCGGCCTCTTCGCCTACAACCGCATGCGGATGAACGGCGAGATCCAGCCGCGCCTGCCCGACACCGCGAGGCGGCCGATGACGATGGTCGAGAAGATCATCGCCGCGCACGCCGTCGTCGACGCGAAGGCCGGCACGCTCGGTGTGCCGGCGGTGAAGCCCGGCGACGCGCTCTTCGTGCGCACCGACGTGCGCTTCAGCCACGAGTACGTGACGCCGATGGCCGACTCGCTCTTCCGCCAGGGCTTCGGCGCGGACGCGAAGGTGAGCGAGCCGGAGAGCGTGTTCACCTTCCGCGATCACCTCACGTACCTCGGCGACGTGATGGACGCGAAGAAGCGCGCGATGGGCCTGCTCGATCACGCCGATGGCCTCGCGGTCACCCAGGAGAAGTTCGCGAAGCGGCACGGGCTCAAGCTCTACGGCGAGGTCCCCGCGGGCGGCTCCGAGGCCATCTGCCACAACGCGGTGATCGAGGACCTCGCGCTCCCCGGACAGGTCGTCGCGGGCACCGACAGCCACACCTGCATGGCGGGCGCGCTCGGCTGCTTCGCGTTCGGCGTGGGCTCGACGGACATGGCGAACGCGTGGTTCACGCGCGACGTGCGCGTGCGCGTGCCCGACACCGTGCGGTTCGTCCTCACGGGCAGCCTCCGCGAGGGCGTGTCGGCCAAGGACGTGATGCTCTTCATCCTGAGCCAGCCCTTCTTCCGCACGAGCAAGGGCATCGGGAAGGTGCTCGAGTTCGCCGGCGAGGGCGTGCAGCGCCTGCCGCTCGACGAGCAAGCCACGTTGACGAACATGGCCGTCGAGGCGGGCGGCTTCACGGGGATCATCGAGCCCTCCGAGGTGGTGGTGGACTACCTCCACGCGATGCGCGGGATCTCGAGGGACGCGCTCCGCGCGCGGATCGTGCGGAGCGATCCCGACGCCGAGTACCTCGAGGTGTTCGAGTACGACCTCGGCGACATCCCCGTGATGGTCGCGACGCCGGGTGACCCGCGCAACGGCGTGCCGCTCGCGGAGCTCGAGGGCGACGTGAAGATCGACATCGCGTACGGCGGCTCGTGCACCGGCGGCAAGAAGGCCGACATGGACATGTACGCCGCGGTCTTCCGCGAGGGGCTCGAGAAGGGGCTGCGCGTCGCCGAGGGCGTGCGCTGCTACATCCAGTTCGGGAGCCAGCACATCCGGCGCTACGCGGAGGAGAAGGGCTACGTCGAGCTCTTCGAGAAGGCCGGCGTCTCCCTCATCAATCCGAGCTGCGGCGCGTGCATCAACGCGGGGCCGGGCGCGAGCAGCGGGCCGAGCGACGTGTCGGTGAGCGCGATCAATCGCAATTTCCCGGGCCGCTCGGGCCCGGGGAAGGTGTACCTCGCGAGCCCGCTCACGGTCGCGGCGAGCGCGCTCGCGGGCCGGGTCGTGGGGCCCGACGACGTGCTCGGCGCGGCCTGACGGACACGCGGGGGGCGGAGCTGCTACCCTCCGCGCCGTGAAGCACAAACAGCACTACATGGTCCCCGTGATCGTCGGGGGGCTGGTCGCCGCGGTCCTGAGCGCCATCCCGATCGTCAACTACTGCAACTTCATCTTCTGCCTCTGGATGCTGCTGGGCGCGGGCCTCGCGGTGTACATGGTGAAGGGCAAGGCCCAGGAGGACATCGAGCCGGGCGAAGGGGCCGCGATCGGCGGGATCACGGGCCTGATCACCGGCGCCGTGTTCGGCGTGCTGTACATCATCTTCTTCCTGATCTTCGGGGCCGCGATGATCCCGGGGATGGCCGACGGCCACGGCGAAGAGGCCGCGATGGGGATGGGGATGATGGCGTTGATCTTCGGCGGGAGCTGCATCGGCTCGCTGATCATCTACGGCATGTTCGGCGCGCTCGGCGGGACGCTCGGCGCGGTGCTCCTCAAGTCGCAGGGCGGCCCGAAGCCGCCGCAGCAGCCGCCGCCGGGGTACGGACCGCCGGGGGGACCGCCGCCCGGCTATGGCCAGCCGGGGCCGGGCTTCGGCCAGCCGCCGCAGGGTCCGCCGGGCTTCGGGGGAGCGCCTCCGGGCGGGGGCTACCCGCCGGGCGGGCCCGGCTTCGGCCAGCCGCCGCCGGGCGGGTACAAGCCGCCGGGCCACTTCTGAAGCGCGCCGCGCCGCTCGTCATCGGGACTTGCTTCCTCCTGGTGACGGGCTGGGCGCTGGTGCCCCTCCTCTGGCCGGACGGGCCCGCCGCGCTCGGCGCGCGCTGGGTGTTCTCGGGGCTCTGCCACCAGGACGCCGCGCGCAGCTTCGCGGTCGACGGCCACGCGATGGCGGTCTGCCATCGCTGCACCGGGATCTACCTCGGGCTCTCGCTCGGCGCGCTGCTGGCGGTCGGAGTGCGGCTCGATCCAGCGTACAAGGCAACTTGGCTTGCGGGAGCCACGCCGCTCGCGCTCCAGGTCCTCGCTGCGTGGGCCTGGCCGGGCCTCGATCTGTGGTGGCTGCGCGCGGCGACCGGACTGATCGCGGGCGCGGTGGGCGGGATGCTCCTGGCGGCCGCGGTGCGCGGGCGCTGATCGCGCGAGCGCCCGCTCCACCGGGTCAGCGGGCCGGCGTCGGTCGCCTCCGCATCGCGCGGACCAGCATGAACGCGCCCCACGCGATCACGAGCCAGAACCCCGACACGGGCAGGAGCACCGCGCCGAAGACGCCGACCCCGAGCATCATCGCGCCGAAGCGCGCGGGGACCGCCCCGCTCGCCTTCTCGATCACCCGCAGCGCGTCGCCGATCACGAAGAGCGCGAGCCCCGTCACGTGGAACCAGAAGAGCGCGTGCCGCAGCCAGTCCTGCCCGAGCGCGTCCAGCACGCCGTCGCGCGCGATCGCCACGCTCACGTCGAAGCCCTCGACGAGCCCGACCAGCTCGTGGAGCCCCGCGATGACCATCAGCCCCGCCCCGTCGGAGATGCGCGCCATGATGGAGTGAGGGTGGGGTCGATCGCGACGCGAGGCGAGCGCCCTCACCCACGCGCGACGACGAGCTCGGGGGCGAGCATCCAGCCGTCCTCGACGAGGACGAGCCCGTCGCGCAGGCCCAGATCGCGCAAGCGGTGCAGCGTGACGTGCAGGCGGTTCTTCGCCGCGCCCGGGAGGATGCGCTCACCCGGCCAGCCCGCCGCGATCAGCGCGTCGGCGTCGAGCGCGCGGCCGCGGTGCTCGGCGAGCGCCTCGAGGATACGGCGCCCGGCGGCGCGGCGGCGCGTGTCGACCTTGCCGCGCGCGGGCGTGGCGAACCACGTCGGGCCGAGCACGAGGTCCGGCTCGGGCGCCCGCGCCGGGCGCGCGCCGGCGACGCGCGCGGCGAGCCGTGCGTCGAGGCCGTTCGGTGCAAGGGTCGCCGCGCCGACGCCCAAGCCCGCCGCGAGCGCGGCGAGCGCGCCCGCGAGCCACGCGTCGGCGCCCTCGGGGACGGCGAGGCGAGCCGCGAGGTCGTCGACCACCGCGCCCTGGCGGAGCCGCGCGACGAGCGCGAACGCCGCGAAGAGCCGATCGTGGCCCGCGTCGCCGACCGCCCGCATCGCCGCCGCCGCGCCCTCGAGCGCGACCTGCGCGCCACCGAAGCGGCCCTGCTCGAGGAGCGCGACGCCGCGGTAGCCGCGGCACAGCCCCGCGTAGCGCGGGTTGCCGTGCCGCTCGGCGCGGTCCGCCGCGCGCTCGTACTCCGCGATCGCCGCGTCGAGCGCGCCGCGCTCGTGCGCGACGTTGCCCGCCGCGCCGAGGAACAGCGCCTCGACGAGCGCGTCGGGGACGTCCATCGCGAGGCCCGCCGCGACGCGCGCGTCGGCCGCCTCGACCTCGCCCCGATCGAGGTGGACGATCGCGAGCTCCGCGAGCGCGAGCG
>JAYRVK010000290.1:0-5511 GCA_041918555.1 Sandaracinaceae bacterium | reverse complement strand
GGACGAGGGCGAGCCGCGGCCGCGCGATCAGCGTGATCTGCGGCTGCGCCTCCTCGCGCGCGCGGACCTCGAAGCTCTCGATGCGGATGAGGTACGCCTCGGCCTCGACGCGCGCGGTGTAGGTCCCCGGCGGGAGGTCGCGCGAGGCGAAGGTCCCGTCCGGAGCAGTGACGAGGCTGCGGTTCGCAGGGCCGCTCAGGTTGACGGTCGCGCCGCCGACGGTGTTGCCATCGTCGCCGCGGACCGAGCCCCGCAGCGTGCCGACGCGCGGCATCGCCGCGAGCTCGCAGCGCACCTCGACGTCGCCCCCGGTCGGGGCGATCGTGCCGGCGCAGCTCCCCTCGTGGTACTCGGGGTGGCGGATCGTCATCGTGTGCTCGCCCGGCTCGAGCGGATACGTCGTGAAGCGACCGCCCGCGTCGCTCGCGAGCGCGGTGAGCTCGGTGCCCGGGAACGTGATGATCGCGCCGTTGACCGGCGTGCTCGTGCCCTGCTCGACGATCGAGCCGACGATGCGGCCCGTGCGCACCTCGGGCTCGCGCACGACCTCGCGGACCACCTCGCGCTCGACCTCGCGCACCTGCGGCACGGTGTCGAACGCATACCCGAAGCCGAGCCGCACGTTGTACGGCTCCTGGCCACTGAGCTCGCGCACGAACCGGTTGGTCCCGGTGAGGCCGATGTCGATCGCGACGAAGATGCTGAGGCCGCGGAGCGGCGGCATCACGCGCACGCCGAGGGTCAGCGTCTGCTCGAACGCGTCGGCGCGATCGAACTCGTCGCCGACGTCGTTGCGACCGCGCAAGCACGCGTCGTCCCCGGCCGGGACGACGCCGCCCACGCTCGTGTCGAGGCAGCTGTAGCCCTGGCGGTTGACCGGCACGTCGAGCACCCACTCCGCGAGCGGGCTGATCGTGAAGTCCTGCATCACGGTGATCGGCGCCTCGAGGCCGAGGCCGAAGCGGAAGTGGTCGACGCGATCGATCTGGAGCGAGTAGCGCTCGACGCGCGTGACGAGGTGGCGGTCCTCCTCGCAGTTGCCGTCCGCGGGATCCTCGGGGCAGGGCCGGCGGTCGGTCGGCGGCAGCGCGTCGTAGCGCGCGCGCTCGACCGCGTTGACCAGCGCCTGCGAGTTGTCGAACCAGTACTGGAGGTTCAGGCGCGCGATGAACGGGATGCGGTCCTCGAGCTCGCGCAGGTCGAGGCCGACGTTGGCGCGGAGGCCGACGCTCGTGCTGTCCCCGACGAGGCCGATGTCGCCGACCGTGTTGAGCAGGCCGATGCTGAGGTCACCGCCGATCGCGAGGACCGGCGCGTCCTCCAAGCGGTACCAGGCCTTGATGCCGAGCAGCGTGTCGCCGAGCACCTGGAAGAGCGCGGGGTCCTCCTGCTCGTTGCTGTTCGCCCAGCTCGCGAGCGACGCGTAGAACTCGATGAAGTCGAACGGGTTCCAGCTCAGCGAGAGCGTGCCGCCGACGTGGCTGTGGCTCGTGCTCGCGTCGAGCGGGGCGTCCGGCAGCGTGAGCCAGCCGTCGGCGAAGAAGAACTCGATCGCGAGCTGCGCGCGGAAGGCCGCCGAGGCGCCCGAGCCGGGGTCGACGACGTGGAGGCCGCCGACCGAGCCGTCGATCGTGTTGTGCAGGACGTGGCGGCGCTCGCGGAAGGCCTGCGCGGCCTCGACCTCGCTCTCGTCCGCCTCCTCGTCGTCACCCGCGTCGTCACCCTCGTCGGCCTCGTCTTCGTCGGCCTCGTCCTCGTCGAGCTCGCCACCTTCGAGGTCCGCGTCGTCCTCGTCTTCTTCCTCGAAGGCGTCGTCCTCGAGGTCGTCGAACTCGTCGTCGGAGGAGGCTCGGCGCCGCGTGGTCGGGCGCTCCTCCTCTTCGGCCTCGTCCTCGAGATCGTCGAAGTCCTCGAACTCGTCGTCCTGCGCGCTCGCGAAGCCCGAGGCGAACGCGAGCGGGACCACCCCCGCCAGGGCGATCCAGAGGGGAAGAACCGTGCTCAAGCGCATCCGATGCTCCATCCGTAGGGCACGAAAACTCGGCATCGCGCGGGGTTTCCCGCGTCCGCCGGGCGTTTCATACACCGGACCCGGACGAATCACAAACGTTGTCGCTCCTTACAGGAGGCGAACGCGAATCTCGACCGTCGCCACCGCGGCCGGGACGGGCACGACGCGGGGCACGGGAGGTCTCCCCTCGCCGGTCGGGGTCGCCGTGACGACGTACTGACCGGGCACGACGCCGCGGATCTCGCACGTCCCGCTTCGCGTGACGCAGTCGTAGGTGGCGCCCCCCCCCTCGCGGGGACGCAAGGTGACGGCTGCGTCGGACGGCTGCGCGTCGCGGTCGGTGACCTCGACCCGCACGACGGCCCCGCCCTGCGCGAGCGCCGCGGGCGCGGGCGCCGCGAGGAGCACGAGGAGCATCGAGACGGCGCGGAGCGAGGGCATGGTCCTTCGAGGGTGGTCCCGGCTACGACGCGAGGCAACGAACCGGATTCACTCCTCCGGGATCTCGACCTGCATCGTCTCCTCGCCGAGGTCCACGTCGTCGGCGAGCCCGGAGACGTCGACCTGCCGAGTCTCTTCCTGCGCGCCGGCGCCGTAGCCCTCGGCGTCGAGCGTCGAGTCGTCGCCGTAGCCGTACTCCTCGGCGTCCTCCCAACCGGCGCGCGCCTCGTCGGCGGCCTCGTGGGCGGTCGTGTCGCCGTAGGACTCGTCGGCCGCCGCCTCGGCGTACTCCGCGCTCGTCTCGGCGAAGATCGCGCCCGCGTGGGGGTCGCTCGGCACGGGCGCTCGCACGATGCGCAGGCTCGGGTCGAGCTCCGGGCGCGGCGGCTCCGCGGGCCGCGGGAGCCCCGCGCCCATCGCGTAGAGGAAGTAACCGCTCGACGGGCTCGGATCCATGCGCGGCGCGGGCTCCGGCGACCAGGTCGCGTGCAGCACGGGCCGCGTGAGCACCTCCGCCACGGAGTGCGGCGAGGGCAGCGCGTCGGGGGCGACCGGCGGCGGGAGCTCGTAGATCCGCGACTGGCCGGGCGTCGCGAGGACGGGCGCCTCGATGTACTCCTCGATCGAGCCGATCTCGGTGGCGCCGCTCGGCTCGTCGAAGTCGGAGGCCTCGACCTCCTCGACGAGCGCCTGGCGCACCGGCGGACGCGCGGGCGCGGCGGGCGGGGGCGTGAGGTCTTCGACCTCGTCGACCTCGTCCGCGAGATCGAAGGGGGCGGGCTCGGGCGCGGCGTACTCCTCGGGCTCGGGCTCGGCCGCGTAGGCCGCGGCGGCGGCGTAGTCGTCCCCCGCCTCTTCCACGGCCTCGAAGTCGGCCGGCGCGTAGCCCGTCTCCGCCGGCACCTGCGTCTCGCCGGTCTGCGGCTCGTCCCCCGCGTACGCCGCGCGCACCTGGAGGATCCGCTCGAAGTAGATCTGGCCCATCTCGTCGAGCTGGAGCGAGTCCATCACGACGTCGAAGCGGTGCTCGGGCGCGCGCTCCTCGCCGTTGTCGAACGAGCCGGTGCAGCGCCCCTGCCCCTGGAGCGCGGCGGAGCCGTCGGCGAGCGTGATGTGGAACTCCACCCACTCGCCCTCCGGGATCGCGTCCGGGTTGGGCAGCATGATGCGCTCCTCGTCCACGCGGGAGTAGAAGCTCTCCGCGAGCTCGGAGATGTCGTTGAAGGGCGTCGGGACGCTGATCGCGTAGGTCATCGGGACTTCTGGCCCTCGTCGTCAACAAGGTTTGTGGTCTTCATGGACTCGCCCAAGAGCTCTTCGACCTTCGCCTCGGCCGCGTCGAGCCGGTTCGAGCCGAGGCGCGAGAGCTGGATGCCCTGCTCGAACACGGCGAGCGACTCCTCGAGCGGGAGGTCGCCCTTCTCGAGCCGCTCCACGACCTGCGTGAGCTTCGCGAGGATCTCCTCGAAGCTGAGCTCGGCGCGCTCGCCCGCGACGGTGGCCAGTCCTTCCACGGGGCGACCTTGCCGCAGCACGCGGGCCGGGGTCAACCGTGATGCGATGGCCGGCGGTGCGCGCTCACAGGCCGAAGCCGGCGCGCAGCTCGAACAGGTCGAACGCGGCGCCGTCCATCTCGAGGCGGAGGTACGAGAAGGACGCGGTCACGTGGAGGTTGCGGACGATGCGCAGCGCCGCGCCGAGCTCGACGCCGGCGCCTCCGTATCCATCGGCGACCGTCGTCTCGAAGCGCTCACCGACCACCGCTCCGGCGGTCCCCACGACGGCGATGTGAGGCACGAACGGATCGAGGAGCTCCGTGAGCTGGAAGCCGACGGACAGCGCCCCGCGGAACACGAAGTCCTCGCCGGCCAGGGAGAAGTCGCGACCGCCCGCCGCGGCGAGCACGCTCGTGCGGAGCTGGGACAACGGCCATTGCACGAACACTTCGAAGGCCGCCGAGTGCGTGTCCCCGCCGCCGTATCCGTCGGCGAGCTTCGAGTACGCGTAGGCCATCTGGATCTGCGGGCCGGGCCAGGGCCCGCCGTCCTCTTCCTCGTCGCCGTCGCCCTGCGCGGCGCCCCGCGCGGGACCGGCCGGATCGTCGAGGCGGCGCGCGAGGCCGAGCTCGGCGGCCTGCGCGGACGCCGCCGCCGGGACGAGGGAGGCCGCGAGGATCCACGCGAGCCGAGCGGTCACGGGCCGACCCCCACGTGCCGGATCATCTCGGTGACCTCGGCCGTGTCGAGGTCGGGCGTCGCGTCGAAGTCGAGGCGCAGCGTCTGACCGGGCCCGAGGGGGAACAGGACGACCCGACGGTAGCGCTCGTAGGGATCGGGCGCGTCGAACGTGAGGAGCTCGAGCCCCTCGACCTCCTCCCGGGTGGTGATCGAGCGGGGCCCGTCCTCGATCGTCCTCCCCGCGACGCCGCGCGACGCGCGGACCTCGCGGTCCATCTCGTCGGTCATCGCGCGCGGGACGCGCGAGGTGCGCAGCTCGTACTTGCCCTGACCTCCGTCGATGCGGCCGGTCGACATGATCGTGGACTCGATCTGGAAGCGCGCGCCGTCCGGCTCCTCGTCGACGATGTACCAAGGCGGCGAGAGGTAGCGGATGCGGTAGTCGCCGGTCGGCGCCTCCCAGGTGGTCAGGCGGGTCTCGGGGTCGTCGCCGGGCGGCGCGCACGAGGCCAGCACGACGGAGAGCGCGAGGACACGGGGCGCGCGAAGCACGCGGGGACTCTGGGAGGCGCGCGGCCGCTCGGCAAGCGTCACCGGTCGATGCGCACGCGGACCTCGGCCTCGCCCGCGGGCAGGTCGGGGACCAGGACCTCGCCCGTGGCGAGCGCCAGGGTGGTGAGCCAGCGGCCGTCGGCGAGGATCACGTCGACGGGCAGCGCCTCGCCCGGGGCGAGCACCCCCGGCGCGGCCGACACCCGCGCGTGCAGCACTCCGTCGCCCCGCCGCCACGCGGGGGGCGGGCGGCCCGCGCCAGCGCGGGCCGCGTCGAGGAGCGCGCGCCGGACGCGCTCGTCGCGCTCGACGCGCGCCATGGACGCGAGG
>JAYRVK010000289.1:0-2552 GCA_041918555.1 Sandaracinaceae bacterium | reverse complement strand
GTCGGACCGTCGTCGGCGAACAGCCGCTCTTCAAGACGCTCGTCGGCACCGCCGTGAAGTGGGCGCACCTCGATCAGGCGATGACCGTCGAGGAGGCGCAGTCGCCGGGCCTCCGCGACGACGTCCTCGCGCTCCTCAGGGCCCAGGGGATCGAGGTCTCGCCCGACAGCCCGCTCAAGAGCCTCCTCGAGGGCGCGCCGATCACCGACGTGTCGGGCCCGCGCTCGCTCGAGGAGGGGGAGCTGCGCACGCTCGAGGCCCGCGTGCTCGCCGAGGAGCACGAGCGGATGCGCGGGGCGGGCGCGGAGAAGCGCAAGGAGGTGCAGCGCGCCCTCTTCGAGGGGCGGAGCTGCGCGGGCTGGGATCTCTCCGGCGTCGATCTCTCGCGCCTGCGGCTGAGCGGCGGCGACTTCCGCAAGGCGCGCTTCGCGCGCGCGATCCTCGCCGGGACGATCTTCGGCGACACCGACTTCACGGGCGCGACCTTCGAGGAGTCCGAGCTCTCGGACGCGCAGTTCGAGGAGGCGCGCTTCGAGGGGACGACGTTCTACATGTGCCGCCTCGAGCGCGCGAGCTTCCGCGGCGTGCACCTCGACGACGCCCAATTCACCGAGTGTCTCCTGCGCGGCGCGCGGTTCTCGCAGACGTTCGGCCGCCGCGCGGAGCTCCTCGAGTCGCGGCTCGAGGACACCACGTTCGACGACTCGGTCTTCGACGACGCCGACCTCACCGGGTCCTTCCTCGACGGCGCGCTCCTCGCGCGGACCTCGCTCGTCGACGCGTGGCTGATCGAGGGCGTCTCGGTGAAGCGCGCGCGCTTCGATCGGTGCGACGTGCGCAAGCTGCGCGCGACCGGCGGCACCGACGTGAGCGGCTCGACGTTCGCCGCGTGCATCGGCGAGGGTGCGCGCTTCGGCGGTGCGATCGCGCGCGGCACGGACTTCTCGTTCAGCGAGCTCGAGCGCGCGAGCTTCGCGGACGCGGACCTGCGCGACGCGAAGCTGATGGGCTGCCGGCTGAAGAAGGCGCGCTTCGACGGCGCGGTCGCGACGAACGCGAAGCTCCTCAAGAGCGACCTCTTCGAGGCGCGCTTCGAGCGCGCGGACCTGCGCGGCGCGGACCTGCGCGGCGCGAGCCTCTTCGGGGCCGAGCTCCGGGAGGCCGCCCTCGACGGCGCGAACCTCGAGCTCGCCGACCTCACGGCGACGAGGCACGCGCGATGACCGAGCTGCGCGACCTCGCCGCGCTGGCGGCCGCGTTCGAGCGCGGCGGCGACGAGGTCGCCGACGCGCGGGTGATCGACGTCGACGCGCACGGGCGCCGCCTCGCGGGCGCGCGCTTCGTGCGCACGCGCCTCGAGCGGGTGCGCTTCGACGGCGCCGATCTCTCGGGATCGCGCTTCGAGGACTGCGAGCTCGTCGCGTGCTCGTTCGCGGGCGCGCGCCTGCGCGGCGCCACGTTCGAGCGGTGCCGGTTCGAGGGCGGCGCGCTCGCCTCGGCGGATCTGCGCGAGGCTCGCGTCACGCACGTCTCGCTCGCGGGCGCGGACCTCGCGGGGGCGCGGCTCGCGGGGGCGGTGCTCGAGGGCGTAGAACTGTCCGGCGCGCGCCTCGCCAACGCCGGGCTGCGCGGCGCCTCGCTCGAGGGGGCGCGGCTCGACGCCGCGGATCTCACCGGCGCCGAGGCGTCCGACGCGCGCCTGGCCGGCGCGGTGCTCGACCGCGCGAAGCTCCTCTCCGCGACGCTCGAGCGCGCGCAGCTCGCGGGGGCGTCGCTCGCCGGCGCCGAGGTCGACGGCTGCGGCCTCTCGCACGCGAACCTCGAGGGCGCGGACCTGCGCGGCGTGGTGGGGACCCTGCGCGAGCTCGCCGGCGCGCGGCTCGCGCGCGCGCGGCTCGACGGGGTCGACCTCACCGAGGCCGACCTCCGGGGCGCGAGCCTCGCCGGCGCACACCTCGAGAAGGCGCGCCTCACCCGCGCGAGGCTGGACGGCGCCGACCTCGCGCGCGCGCTCCTGGGCGGCGCGTCGCTCCGCGAGGCGAGCCTCGCCGACGCCTCGATCGAGCACGCGAGCTTGCGGGGCGCGGACCTCGCCGGGGCGAGCCTCGACCGGCTGCGCGCGGCGGGCGCGGATCTCGGCGAGGCGCGGCTTCGCGGGGCGCGCGGCGAGGCCGTCCAGCTCCGCGGGGCCCGGCTCGACGGCGCCGACCTCGACGACGCGGTCCTGCCGTTCGCGATGCTGCGAGGCGCGAGCCTCACCGGCGCGCGCGCGCGCGGCGCGGCCCTGCCCGACGCGGAGCTCCGCGGCGCCGAGCTCGTGCGCACGGACCTCGAGGGCGCGGAGCTCTCGCGGGCGTCGCTCGCGATGGCGCGGCTCGTCGACGCGCGGCTCGCGAAGGCCCGGCTCGTCGAGGTGGATCTGACCGGCGCGGATCTCACGCGGGCCTCCTTCGTCGACGCGATCCTGGACGAGGCCACGCTCTCGCGCTGCCTGTTCGAGGAGACCGACCTCTGTGGGGCGAGCCTCGCCCGCGCGATGCTCCACGGGGCCG
>JAYRVK010000288.1:0-2411 GCA_041918555.1 Sandaracinaceae bacterium | reverse complement strand
CCCTGGGCGCGGCCCTGCTCTCGCCGGTGTCCGTCGCCCACCTCGTCCTCGATCACGGCACCGACGCGCAGAAGACGGACCTGCTCGCGCGGCTGCGCGCCGAGCCGTTCGTCCCCGCGGCCGCCGCGCTGCTCGAGCCGCGGCCGCTCTTCGATCCGCAGAAGCCCAAGACCAAGGCGCGGAAGCTCGGCGACGTCTTCCGGCTGCGCGGGGAGAAGTCGCTCGTCTTGCTCGGCGAGAGCGCGCGCTTCTTCCTCGTGTCCGCGCGCCTCGGCAAGGAGACGCGCGTGTTCGTGGTCGAGCGCGATCGGCCGGGGCTCGCCGTCGAGCGCGAGCCCACGATGGGCCTGCGCGGCGCGAACCCGTGCCGCCTGAAGCTCGACGACGTGGAGGTCCCGGCGAGCGCGCTCCTCGGGGGCACCGAGGGCTTCGATCACCAGCGCGTGGTCGACCTCGCCCGCGTCGCGTGGGGGGCGCTCGCGGTCGGGCAGGGCCGCGCGGTGCTCGACTACGTCAAGACGTATTGCAATGATCGCGTCGCGTTCGGCGAGCCGATCACGAACCGTCAGGCGGTCGCGTTCATGATCGCCGACATCGCCATCGAGCTCGAGGGCATGCGGCTCCTCGTGTGGCGCGCCGCGGCGCGCGCGGAGCGCGGCGAGCCCTTCACGCGCGAGGCGCACCTCGCGGCGGTGCAGTGCGGGCACCACGCGATGAAGATCGGGAGCGACGGAGTGCAGCTCCTCGGCGGCGCGGGCTTCATCCGCGAGCACCCGGTCGAGCGCTGGTACCGGCACCTGCGCGGCGTGGCGATCCTGGAGGGAGGGCTGAGCGCGTGATCGACCTCGAGATTCCGGGCAAATTGCGGCCGCTCGTCGAGCTCGCGGGCGCCGTCGCCGCGGGCTACTTCCGGCCGATCTCGCGCAAGTACGATCGCGCGGAGCACACCTACCCGAAGGAGCTCGATCTGTTGCAGGCCGCGTTCGCGGGCCTCTCGGGCTCGGGGCGCCTCGAGGGCGCGGGCGCCGCGGCGAGCGCGCGGCGCGACGGCGCGAAGGCCGACGACGTGATCAACGGCGGCAACATGAGCACGGTGCTCGGCGCGACGGAGCTCGCGTGGGGCGACGTGGGCTTGCTGCTGACGATGCCGGGGCAGGGCCTGGGCAACGCGGCGATCGCGGCGGTCGCGAACGAGGAGCAGCGCGCGCGCTTCGCGGGCAAGTGGGCCGCGATGGCGATCACCGAGCCGGGCGCGGGCTCGGACTCGGCGGCGATCCGCACGACGGCGCGCCTCGACGGCGACGCGTGGGTGCTGAACGGCGAGAAGATCTACGTCACGTGCGGCGAGCGCGCGGACCTGATCGTGGTGTGGGCGAGCATCGATCCGGGCCGCGGGCGCGCCGCGATCAAGAGCTTCGTCGTCGAGAAGGGCACGCCGGGGATGCAGCTCCTGCGTCTCGACAAGAAGATGGGGATCCGCGCGTCGGACACCGCCGTGATCGCGTTCGACGAGTGCCGCATCCCGCGCGCGAACCTGCTCGGGAGCGAGGAGATCGCGTCGGCGACGGAGGGCTTCGCGGGGGTGATGAAGACCTTCGACAACACGCGGCCGATGGTCGCCGCGATCGCGGTCGGCGTGGCGCGCGCGGCGCTCGAGCGGCTGCGGGAGCTGCTCGCGAAGGTGGAGATCGCGCCGCGCTTCGGCGGGTCGGTCCACGCGGGATCCCACGCGGAGGTGGAGCTCGTGCGGATGGAGGCCGAGCTCGAGGCCGCGCGGCTGCTCACGCTCAAGGCGGCGTGGATGGCGGACAACCGCATCCCGAACTCGGTCGAGGCGTCGATGTCGAAGGCCAAGGCGGCGCGGGTCGGGAACGCGATCACGCTGCGCGCGGTCGAGCTCGCCGGCGCGATCGGGTACGGCGAGGGCGAGCTCCTCGAGAAGTGGGCGCGCGACTCGAAGATCCTCGACATCTTCGAGGGCACCCAGCAGATCCAGATGCTCGTGGTGGCGCGGCGGCTCCTCGGGAAGCGCTCGAGCGAGCTGCGGTGACGCCGTGAATCGGAGCGGGCCGCGCGTCGTCTGAGGCGCATCACCACCCCTCTGCGAACAAGTCGAGGTCGTCCCATGCGAGAGCCCAGCTGCCATCGCTGCGGTGCGCGCGCGCCCCGCGGTCCATCGTCCCGCTCGATCTGCGAGCGGTGCGCGGCGCGGCCGTCCCGGCCGAGCGTGCCCGAGCTCGACGAGCTCGTCCGGCGCGCCGGCGCGGCGCGGGACGAGCGGGTGAGCCTGCCGATGCTCGAGCTCGCCGGCGCCGGGCTCGCCGCGCCGATCGTCGAGACGAAGCACCCACCGCGCTGGCGGAGCGTCGCGCTGTTCCTTCTCCTCGGCGCGGCGCTCGGCGGCGCGGGCT
>JAYRVK010000287.1:0-6264 GCA_041918555.1 Sandaracinaceae bacterium | reverse complement strand
GAACTCGGCGGCGTACGGGTCGGTCGCACCGCGGAACTCGTCTTGCTTCAGGTGGTCGTCGCGGTCGAGGTCCGCGGCGCCGAAGTCGGCGCGCGCCAGCGGGACGGTCGCGGCGCGGGGCGCGGCGCCGCAGCCGAGGGCGAGGAGGAGGACCAGCGAGCCGATGCAGATCCGCATGACGGCGAGGCGAGGCAGCGCGCGTGCCAGCGCGCGGCTCCGGCGTCGTCGCGCTGGCACGGCGTGAACGTCCGTGGGCGGCCCACGTGGGCGCGCGCACGCACGTTCACGTTCAGCTTTCCACGTCTTCTGGACCTCCCGGGCGGAGCAGCACGACGAAGCGCGCCCCCTCGCCGGGCTCGCTCTCGACCCAGATGCGCCCGCCGTGCGCCAACACGATCTGCTTGCAGATCGGGAGCCCGAGCCCGGTGCCGCGCGAGCTCTGCGTCAGCACGTCGCCGAGCTGCCGGAACTTCTCGAACACCACCTCGTGGTTCGCGGGCTCGATGCCTGGCCCCGTGTCCTTCACGCTGAGCTCGACCGACCCGCCGGCGAGCGCACGCGCCGCGATGGTCACCGCGCCGCGCTCCGTCATCTTGGCGGCGTTCGAGATCAGGTTGATCAGCACCTGCTGCAGCCGGTGCGCGTCGCCGACGACCGCGGGCAGGCTCTCGGGGAGCTCGACCTTCACCTCGACGGGGCGATCCGCGAAGAGCGCGATGGTGGCGTCGACCGAGCGCCGCACGAGCTCGGCGGGATCGACGGGCGCCAGCTCCCACTCCATCCGACCCGCCTCCATCTTCGAGATGTCGAGCACGTCGTTGATCAGCTTGGTGAGCCGCGCGCCCTCGACGAGCACCACGTCGAGGTTCCCTCGCACCGTCGCGACGGCCTTCTGCGCTTTGAGGTCGTCGGCCGGCACGTGCCCATACACGCTCGCCTCGAGCCGGTTCTTCGAGAGCTTGGTGAACCCGAGGATCGAGGTGAGCGGCGTCCGCAGCTCGTGCGACACCGACGCGATGAAGTCCGTCTTCATCCGATCGATCTCGGTCTCGAGGGTGACGTCTCGCACGAGGACGACCACGCCGGCCGGCCCCGCGAGCTCGTCGGGCCCGCTCGAGGGCTCGATCGGTGAGGCGACCGCCTCGCCTGCGCGGTCGCCGGGGAGCGGGATGCGCACCCGCGCGATCGCGCGCGCCTCGAGCGAGCGCGCGACGAGCGCCCCGATCTCGGGGGGCAAGACGCCATGCGCCGCCGCGAGGCCACCGCCCGCGTCGGCGGCGAAGAGGCGCAGGAGCGCCGCGTTCACGGCGACGAGCGACCCCGCGGCGTCGAAGGTCGCGAGGCCGTCGGCCATGCTGTCGATCACGGTCTCGGTGTGCGCGAGCGACGCACGCAGCTTCCCCTCGCTCGCCCGCAAGTCCGCTTGCGATCGCTGACGACTCGACTCGAAGAGCCACGCGAACGCCGTCACGAAGAGCAGCTCCGCGACCACCGCCTGCGCCGAGAACCAGCGCTCCATCTCGGGATCCGGCGACTCGCCGAACGGGAGGCCGTAGACGTCGAAGTAGTAGAACGCTTCGATCGAGACCCCCATCACGACCGCGAACAGGATCCCGAGGCGCACGTCGACGAGGAACGTCGCGATCAGCGGCACGACCCCCATGAAGCGCAGGGTGGAGCCCTCGAAGCCGCCGGACAGCGCCGCGCCGCTCCACAGCGTGAGCGCGATGACGACGAGCACCACGGTGGTCGCGTAGCGCATCGAGCCGGTCTTCGAGAGCACGAACGGCCCGGACGCGCAGCCCACCGCGCCGAAGAGCAGGGCCGCGCTGTTGAGCGACCAGCCCTCGGACCACAGGGTAGGCGGGATGAAGAACATGGCGATCGCGGCGAGCAGGCACGCGCCCCGGACGAGCAGGCGCGCGCGCCGGAGCGCATCCGGATCGTCGCTCGCGCGCACCGCCAGCGGCACGAAGCGGTCGACCCACGATACGACGGCGGAGGTTGTGGGCACGACCGCGTCCCGGCTCTGCATGAGGCTCGCGCCGAGGGTATCGCCCCGCGCCCCGAGGGGGCCATATGCTGCGCTCGATGGAGGATCGCCTCGTGGTCACCGCGGGCAGCCCGATCGGTGCCGCGATCGTGAGCCGGAGCCACGTCGGACAGAAGGCGTTCGCGCGCGTCGACGCGATCGACGACGGCGTCGAGCTCGAGTGAGCCTGCTCTCCGAGGCGCCCGGCAAGCGCGCCGTCGAGCGGGGCTGGCTGCTCTACACGCCGATCTGGGGGGGGCTCACCGGGCTCGTGATGCTCGGCGGGCTGGCGGAGGGCTGGGGTGACGTCGAGCTCCTGCTCTTCGGCGTCGCGCTCGCGCTCGGGACGGTCGTCGCGGCGCTCGCGGGCGTGCGGCGCCACGCCGCGACCGAGGATCGCCGCGCGCACCTCCGCGCCGCCCTCGCGATGACGAGCGGCGTGGTCGTCCTCGCGTTCGGCCTGAACCTCTTGCAGACGCCGTTCTTCTTCGACGTGCTGCACATGCGCTACGGCTTCGCGGCCACGTGGCGGATCGACCGCAACCCCGTCTTCCTCTACCTCGTCACCGTCCCGTACTTCGCGACCTACTCCGTGCTGGCGTGCGTCGCGCTGCGAGCCGCGCGGCGCGCGCCAAGGCTCGCGCGCCCCCCGCTCGTCGTGCTGATTCCGTTCGCGCTCGCGTTCCTCGAGACGGTGCTGAACGCGAACCCGCTCATGACGCGCCTCTTCTGCTACGACGACGTCCCCTTGATGCTGTGGTTCGGCACGCTCTGCTACGGGCTCCCGTTCGTCCTCGCGCTGCCGATCTGGAGCGCGACCGAGGAGCCGCGCGGGCGGCGGTGGTGGATCGCGCCCGCGCTGATGATCGGCGTGGTGCTCGCGGACGCCGCGGCGCTGCATGCGCTCCGGGTCGCGGTGGCGCCGCACTTCACCGCGGTCGTCGACGACGCGAGCGGCGGCCCGGGCGGGTGCCTCGAGGCGCGTCAGCGCGACCAGTGATCGAGGAGCGCGCGCGACTCCTCGGGGAGCTGCGCGTAGTCCGGGTCCTCGGCGATCGGGATCGACGCGACCGACGCGAGGAGGAGCGCGCGATCGTACGGATCGACCGCGGGGTCCCGCGCCCACGTCCGGAGCGACGCGAGGAACGCGGGCCCGAGATCCGGCGCGACCCGGCGGATGTCCGCGAGCGCGAGGCGCGGCTCGCGCTCCGGGAGCGCGACGATCACGCCGAGCAGGAGCCGCGCGGGATCGACGCCGACGGTCTGGAGCAGCGTGAGGTGATCGTCGGGGTGGCTCTGCCCGTAGCTCGACCACGCGACCCGCGAGCTCGACCAGTAGCCCACGGTCTGGAGCCAGCCCTGCACGGCCCAGCCGGTGCGGCCGGCCTGCGCCGCCGCGACCGCGCGCATGCGGGCCGCAGACTGAGGCGCGGTGTCCATCGAGCAGCCGCCCGCGGGGTGGTAGCGCCGCAGCCGCTCGAGGAACGGCGCGAGCTCGACGCTCGCGGGATCGGACCACGCGCCGTCGGGGAGCGTTGCGACCCAGTCTCCACCCTCGACCGACTCGTCGTCGTAGACGCTCAGCGATCCCTCGAACGCGATCAGCGTGTCCGCGTACGCGACCGCGTCGACGAGGCCCGCGGGGAGCGGCGCCGCCTCGGCGAGCGGGCGCTCCGGCACGAGCGACGCGGGCCACGCGCACGGGAGCTCCGCGCACCCCGCGGGGAGCGCGTCCGCGCCGACCGCGCTCTCGAGGATCCAGCCGTCGCCCTCCTTGCGCGCGAACGCGAGGATCGCGCGGCCCTCGGCGTCGCGCGCGCGGGTCAGCGTGAAGGGGCGCCGCAGCGCGTCCGCGGTCGCGCGGAACGCGCCCTCGTCCGGCCACGTGGCCTCGCCGCCCGTCGCGACGGGCTCGGGCGCGCCGGCCTCGTCGACGGCGACCGCGGGGTCGACGCTGGAGACGGTCGCCGCCTCGAGGACGCAGCCGGCGACGAGGATCGAGGGGACGGACAGGGCGAGGACGGTGCGCATGGTCGGGGCTCCTTCGCATGGACGGACGCCCGCGCGCGCCCCTCCTTGGGCCGTGGGACGCGCGAGGCGCCGCGAAGGTTCCCCGCTTCAGCGCCGCTTCCACGCGGAGACGCGGAACAGCGGGACGCCGAACGGGACCGTGGTCGCGTCGACCAGGCGCAAGTTATCTTGCGCAGCGCGCTCGATCGCGTGGATGTTCGTCTCGTGGTAGTGCGAGTCGAAGCGCGCGATCGCGCGGCCGAGCCGGTAGAGCGCGTTCTCGGTCGGGCCCGACATCACGAAGAGGCCGCCGGGGCGGAGCTTCTCCGCGAGGCGACCGAGGAGCTCGGCGTAGTTCGTGTTGTGCTCGAGCGCGTCGAGCGCGAAGACCACCGCGAAGCCCTCGCGCGGAGCGTCGTCGAGCGTGTAGCGCTCGGCGTGCGGGACGTTCTCCCGGAGCTGCGCGGCCGCGTGCTCCTCCTGCTCGATGAACGCGTAGGGCCGCGCGGTGTGCGGGAGCACGTGCGCGAGCTCGCCCACCGAGGCGCCGAAGTCGAGCACGGGGCCCCAGCGCGTGTGGCGGTCGGCGAGATCGACCGCCGCGAACAGCCGCAACCAGGCGACGTACGCGGCCGCGCGGTTCGGGTGCACGTACGAGGGGACGCACGTCTCCTCCCAGCGCTCGAACGCGCCGAACGCGTCGATGGAGTGCTCGAGCGCGCGGCGGCGCGCGCGGATGTGCCGGAGCCTCGTCAGGTTCACTCGGGTTCGTCCTCGTCCCGGGCGCGCATCACGCGGACCGCGCCGAGGCGGCGGTGTAGCGCGACCTTGGGCACCATGCTCACGTCGTGCTGGAGCACGCTCAGCCAGAGCTGGAGGCCGAGCAGGATCGGCAGCGCGGCGAGCATGACGGTGCCCGCCGTCGAGGCGTGCTCGGTCTCGATCGAGGTGAGCCACCGCCACGCGCCGAACACCACGCCGAAGAGCAACAAGGCCAGGCCCGCGACGAGGTTGAGCGAGGCGACGCTGAAGTTCCGCAGGAAGTACGAGTACGCGATCCGCTTCGCGAAGTTCCGCAGGTGGAGCCACGGGAACGTGAACAGCGCGTGCAGCTCCGAGAGGTTGCTCTTCTCCTCGCCGTAGACCGCCTCGGCGGGGAGCTCGACGACGCGCGCGCGCAGCACGCCGAGGCGGAACAGGAGGTCCGACTCGAAGAAGTAGCGCGGGTGGATCTTGTCGAAGGGGAGCTCGCGCGCGACGTTCGCCTCGAGCGCGGTGAAGCCGTTCGTCGGATCGAAGAGATCCCAGTAGCCGGTCGACAGCTTGGTGAGGAACGAGAGCCCGGCGTTGCCGATCAAGCGCGTGAGCGGCATGCGCGCGACGGTCTCGGCCGAGAAGAAGCGGTTGCCCTTCACGTAGTCCGCGTCGCCCTCGACGATCGGCTGGACGAGCTGCGGGACGAGGCGCGGATCCATCTGCCCGTCACCGTCGACCTTGACGAGGATGTCCGCGCCGTCCTCGATCGCGGCGCGGTAGCCCGCCATCGTCGCGGCGCCGACGCCGCCGTTCTGCGCGCGCATCACGACGCGCACGCGCGGCTCGCCCGCGAAGGCCTCCTCGACGAGCTTGCCCGAGCCGGCCGGACACGCGTCGTCCACGCAGTAGATCGCCCACGCCCAGTCCCCGACCGACGAGACCACGTCGACGATCGAGCGCTCGACCTTGTAGCAGGGGATGATCACGGCCACGCGCGGGCCCCGCACCGCGGGCTCCTTCGCCTCGTCGGGGCTCGCCCTCGCGACGTCGCGCAATGGATGGGACAGGACCACGCGCCCCCATCGTAGCGGGCTCGGGGGCCGGGGCGAACTAACCCGACGCGGGGCTCGATGCGGAGGAGCGCTCTGGTACTCTGCGGCGTGCGCCTACACTTCCACCCGCTCTCGCCCTACTCGCGCAAGGCCTCCACCGCGATCGCGCTGCGCGGCGACGACGTGGAGCTGCGCTCCATCACGCTCGGCGCGGGGGACCTCCGCTCCCCGGCGTTCCTCGCGATCTCGCCGTTCGGGAAGATCCCGGTCCTCGAGACCCCCGAGGGGCCGCTCGTCGAGTCGACGTCGATCGTCGAGTACCTCGAGGAGCGCGGGCCCCGCGCACTGCTGCCCGCGGGCTCCGAGCGCGAGGCGCGGCACTTCGATCGCCTCGCGGACCACTACCTCATCGCG
>JAYRVK010000286.1:0-2311 GCA_041918555.1 Sandaracinaceae bacterium | reverse complement strand
TCTCAAGGCGCGCGCCGACGTCAGCCGCAAGCACGCCATGCCGCTCTGGACGTGGCTCGACCGCGCCGGCGTCACCGTCCGCCGCGGCGAGGCCCGCGCCGCCGGGCCCTCGGCCAAGAAGCACGCGTCGTAGGAGGGGACGGTCCCAACTCGTCCAACCTTCTTGGGCACCGAAAGTCGGACAAGTTGGGACCGTCCCCAAGCACTCTGAGGGGGTGCATGGGCGGTGCTTGATCGGGCTCGCGGCGGTCGCGGCGGCGTGCGGGGGCTCGCCCGCCGGCGACGCAGGGCCGCCGGATGCGGGGCTCACCGACGCCGCGGTGCCGGACGCGGGGCTCGCCGAAGCCGGGCCCGGGCTCGCGTTCGAGGAGATCGCGCTCCCCGATGAGGTCGCGCTGCCGACCGCGAGCGCGTTCCTCCCCGATGGGTCGATGCTCGTCGCCACGCACGACGGGGTGGTCCACCACCTCGCGATCGAGGGCGACACGGCGCGGCGCCTCGGCGGCTTCTCGATCGCCGACGCCGACTTCACCCAGTCGGGCGACTGCGGGCTCTTGCAGCTCGAGGTCGACCCCGCGTGGAGCGACAACCACTTCCTCTGGCTCGGACACTGCGGCGCGGACCGCGAGACGATGATCCGGCGCGTGACCTTCGACGGCGCGAGCTACGACGGCGTCGCCGACACCTCCGCCGAGATCCTGCGCGTGTGGCAGATGCGCCTCGCGCCGAACCACAGCGTCGGGCAGCTCGGGTTCGAGGAAGACGGAACGATGTGGGCGCTGCTCGGCGACAAGGCCTCCGAGAACGGGCAGCGCACGAACCTGCTCCTGGCGGTGCTCGTGCGGATCGTGCCGAGCCGCGATCCGGCGGGGAGCGGCTACGTGCCGGCCGCGGGCAACGCGTTCGACGGGACGACGATCGATCGCCCCGAGACCTACGCGTGGGGCCTTCGCTACGGGTGGCGCGCGACCCGCGACCGGCTCGGGCGCTTCTGGATCGGCGACGTCGGCGAGGCGACCGCGGAGGAGGTGAACCTCGTCGATCGGGTCGGGCTCAACTTCGGCTGGGCGCTGTGCGAGGGACCCTGCGATCCGCCGCGGCCCGAGGTCGTCGAGCCGCTCCTCCACTGGCGGCGCGACGACGCGACGCATCGCTACTTCGCCGACGATCCCGACTCGCGGCCCTCGTTCCGCCGCGTGGTGTGGGTCGGCGAGGCGTACCCCGGCGGCGCGACGGACCGCTACGACGGCCTCCTCGACGACCGCATCCCCTTCGGCGACGCGTGCCTCGGGTGGGTCCGCGGCGCCTGGGCCGACGAGACCGGGCGGCTCGTGGCCGACGAGCCGTGGGGGCACCTCCCGCACGTGACGAGCTGGGAGCCCGCGCCCGACGGCTGGGTCTACGTCACCGCGTTCGGGAGCTGCGACGCCCTCGACGTGTTCGCCCCGCCCGCGCTCTACCGCGTGGTCCCGCGGCCGTGAGGGCGCTCGGCCCTACTCCCACGCGAGCTCGGCGAGCGCGCCGCCGAACTGGTGGAAGGAGTGCACCTCGACCCGGATCTTGTCGACGGAATCGAGCCCGATCGCGTACTCGCGCCACTCGGGCGTCGGCTCGATCGCGGGCCACGTCTCGTCGATCGTCCGCGCGACCTCCCCGTCGCTGTAGATCTCGATCGTGACCTGGTGGAGCGCGCGGTCGTTGTAGTGCCGGTTGTGCCCGTTGAGGACGCGCAGCCGCTCGACGCGCACCGCCGGGTTGATCGTGATCTGGAGCCAGCCCCCTTCGTTGTTCGGGAGCTGCCACTCGGTGTTGGGGTTCCCGTCGATCGCCCAGTCGGGCGAGCCGTAGTCGGGCGACCACTGGCCCGACGCGGTCACGTTCACGCCCGGCGGCGTGCGCAGGCCGAGCCACGCGCCGAGGCACGCGCCGAGGATCACGAGCGCGGTCCCGCCCACGCGGGTGATCCGCGACCAGGTGATCTCGCGGGTCGTGAGGAGGCCGGGCGCCATCGCCCCGTCGAGGTGCCGCTGCACCGCGACGAGGCGCTGGAAGAGCTCGCCGTGCTTGGGCGTGACGTCCTCGTCCCACTCGGGCATCTCGGTCGCACGCAGGGCGCCGTCCACCTCGGCGGCGTCGTCGAGCCGCGAGGTCGAGAGCCCGCGCCAGCCGAGGACCGTGCGGATGCGCGCCATGCGCGCGTCCAGAGCCATCGCCGGAGGACGCTCGGAGGGAAGCGCCTCGGACACGGAGACCTCCGCGCCACCCGTGCCCATGCCCATGCCCGCGCTCGTGCCCGCGCCCGCGCCCGCGC
>JAYRVK010000285.1:0-3549 GCA_041918555.1 Sandaracinaceae bacterium | reverse complement strand
GTGGCGTCCCGCCCCGGCCGCCGGGCACTGGCCCAACACCCCGCCGTGGGCCCCGCCCGCGCCGCCCCCCCCGCCGCCGGTGGTCGAGGCGCCGGCGCCGCCGATCGCGCAGCGATCCGCGGACGCGGACCGCAGCCCCACCGTCGCGCCCCCCGACGTCGCAGGGCCGGGACCCGAGGCGCAGCGCACGAGCTCGGGGCTCGCGTCCCGCGTGATCGAGCCCGGGACGGGCACCGCGCACCCGAACGCGCAGAGCCGGGTGCGCGTGCACTACACCGGCTGGACGACCGATGGCCGCCAGTTCGACTCGTCGTACACGCGGGGTCGAGACGCGACGTTCCCGCTGAGCGGCGTGATCCCGGGCTGGACCGAGGGGCTCCAGCTGATGGTCGAGGGAGAGCGACGCCTCCTGTGGATCCCCGAGGACCTGGCCTATCGCGGCCGGCCCGGCCCACCGGCGGGGATGCTCGTGTTCGACATACGGCTGCTCGAGATCCTGCCGCCGGGGTGACGGTCAGAGCAGCTCCTGATCGATGATGATCGCGGTCAGGATGTAGTCGAGGATCAGGATCGCGACCGACGCCTGTACGACCGCACGGTTCGTTGCGCGCCCGACCCCAGCCGCGCCGCCCGTCGCGTAGAAGCCCTGCCGGCACGCGATCATCGTCAGCGCGAAGCCGAACACCGCCGCCTTGATCAGGCCCTGCAGCACGTCGTCCACGTCGACGATCCACGTGACCTTCTCGTAGAAGATCCCCCCGTCGACGTTCATGATGTAGACGCCCACGAGGTAGGCGCCGCCCAGCCCGACGAGGAACGCGAGGAGCGCCATGATCGGCGTCGCGATCGTCGCGGCGATGACGCGCGGGACGATCAGGTACTGCACGGGGTTCACGCTCATCGTGGTGAGCGCGTCGATCTGGTTGCTCACGCGCATCGACGCGATCTCGGTCGCCATCGCGCTGCCCGCGCGGCTCGTGATCATCAGCGCGCTGAACACCGGCGCGAGCTCGCGCGCGAGCGCGAGGCCGATCGCCGCGCCGGCCTGGCTCTCGGCGCCGAACGCGCGCAGCGCGTTGATGAGCTGGAGGCTGAAGACGCCGCCGACGAACGACCCGGTGAGGCCCACGATGAAGATCGACTGGACACCGAGGAACTCGAGCGCCTCGACGAGGAGCCGGAACCGGTACGGCGGCCGGATCGCCCACATGAACGTCTCGTAGAGCAGCCGCGCCATGATCCCGACCTCGGCGAGGCCGCTCATCGGGTACTCGATCGCGGGGCGCAGCGCGGTCTTGATCACCGCGAAGAAGCCGCGCGGCTCCTCGTCCGATCCGGGATCCGCCGCGACGTCGGACATGGGCGCCGACGGTGTAGCACGGCGCGCGGATCCTTGACTCGGGCGAGGCGATGGCCCTGCCCTGTCGCGTGCAGGTCCGCCCCACCCGCGCCGAGATCGATCGCGCCGCGCTCGCGCACAACCTCGACGTGGTCCGCGCGCACGCGGGTCGCGCCAAGGTCTACGCGGTGATCAAGGCCGACGCCTACGGGCACGGGCTCGTACCGATCGCGGAGCGGCTCGTCGCCGACGGCGTGGACGGGCTCGCGGTCGCGCTCTCCGAGGAGGGGCTGCGCCTGCGCGCGGCGGGCGTCGCGGTGCCCGTGCTCGTGCTCAACGGGATCTACGACGGCGCGCACCGCGACGTCGTGGCCGCCGGGCTCACCCCGGTCGTGTACGACGCCGCCGACGCGGAGCGGTTCGTGAAGCTCGGCGCCGCCGTCCACCTCAAGGTCGACACGGGCATGACCCGCCTCGGCGTGCGCGAGCTCGCGCCGTTCCTCGATCGCTTCCCGGACCTGCTCGTCGAGGGCCTCATGACGCACCTCGCGTCGGCCGACGAGGATCGCGAGGCCACCGCGGCGCAGCTCGACGCGTTCGACGCGGCCATCGCGGAGGTCCGCGCGCGCGGCCACGATCCGATCTGCCACGCCGCGAACAGCGCGGGCGCGCTGTTGTGGCCGCGCGCTCGCTACGACCTGGTGCGGACCGGCGTCGCGCTCTTCGGCGTGCGCCCCGCCGAGGGCGAGGCGCTCGATCTGCGGCCCGTGATGCGCGTGCTCACGACCGTCGCGCGCGTCGTCGACGTGCCGGCGGGGACGCGCGTCGGCTACGGCGGGACGTGGACCGCGCCCCGCGCGAGCCGCATCGCGACGCTCGCCATCGGCTACGGCGACGGCTACCTGCGGGCGTCGTCGAACCGCGGCCACGCGGTGATCCGCGGCGCGCGCTGCCCGCTCGTCGGGCGCGTGTCGATGGATCTCACGGGCGTCGACGTGACCGACCTGCCGGTGTGCGAGCGCGGCGAGACGGCGGTGATGGTCGGCCCCGAGCTCCGCGCCGAGGAGGTCGGCCGCGCGGCGGGGACCATCGCGTACGAGGTGCTCTCTTCGATCGCGCCGCGCGTCCCGCGCCACTACCGGGGTTAGCGGCGCCGCGCCTTCGCGTTAGAGTGCCCGGCGATGCGGATCCAGGTGAACGGCGAGCCGCACGAAGTGGCCGCGGGCACGACCGTGCGCGGGCTCCTCGAGGTGCTCGGGCTCGGCGAGACCCTCGTCGCGGTCGAGCGCAACCACGACATCGTCCCGCGGGCCGAGCACGCGCGGACGGAGGTCGCCGACGGCGACCGGCTGGAGATCGTCCACTTCGTGGGCGGAGGCTGAGCCATGACCGAAGACACCCTGACCATCGGCGCGCACACGTTCCGCTCGCGCCTCCTCGTCGGCACCGGGAAGTACAAGGACCTCGAGGAGACGCGCGCCGCGCTCGCGGCGTCGGGATCGGAGGTCGTGACGGTGGCCCTGCGCCGCGTCGACCTCGCGGCCCGCGGCGAGGGCTCGATGATGCGCGTCCTCACCGAGGGGAAGTACACGATCCTCCCCAACACCGCCGGCTGCTACACCGCGGAGGACGCCGTGCGCACCGCGCGCCTCGCGCGCGAGCTGCTCGGGACGCCGCTGGTCAAGCTCGAGGTGATCGGCGATCCCGAGACGCTCTTCCCGGACGTCCCCGCGACCCTCGCGGCGGCCAAGACGCTCTGCGCCGAGGGCTTCACGGTGCTCCCGTACACGAGCGACGACCCGATCACCGCGAAGCGCCTCGAGGACCTCGGCTGCGCCGCGGTGATGCCGCTCGCCGCGCCGATCGGGAGCGGGCTCGGGATCCGCAACCCGTACAACCTCGAGCTCATCCTGCGCGCGGCGAAGGTGCCGATCCTCGTCGACGCGGGCGTCGGCACCGCGTCGGACGCGGCCGTGGCGATGGAGCTCGGGTGCGACGGGGTCCTCATGAACACCGCGATCGCCGGCGCCAAGGACCCGATCCGCATGGCGGGCGCGATGCGCAAGGCCGTCGAGGCGGGGCGCGACGCGTACCTCGCGGGCAGGATCCCGCGGCGCCTCTACGCGACCGCGTCGAGCCCGCTGGCGGGCGTGATCGGCTCCGAGCACCTGTGAAGACGTTTTGCTTCGTGCTCGCGCTCGCGCTCGCGC
>JAYRVK010000284.1:0-5441 GCA_041918555.1 Sandaracinaceae bacterium | reverse complement strand
CCGCGGAGCGGACGCGCCGAACGGAGCGGGCTCCGGAGCGCACCCCGAGCGCTTCGCTCCCACTCCGTTCTCGCCGAAACGCGTCGCTCCACTCCGACACCGATCGGGTGGCCCTCGTCCGAAGCAGGTGCCCGTCGTGCACGTCCTCGTCCTCGTGCACGTGCACGTACCCGTGATCGTCCACGTCCTCACCACGAAGCCACGCGCGAGCTCGCGAAGCGCCCGCAGTCGATGCTTGTGTCGACCACGAGCAGGAGCAAACGGCGATGCCGTTCGGACGCGCCGAACGGAGCGGGCTCCGGAGCGCCCCCGACCTTCGACTCCGAGAACCGCGAGATTCCCCAGGCTCAGAAGATGATCGGCGTCCCCTCGTCGGGCGGCACCAGGAAGAACACGTCGCGCGTGTCGAGCACCGTGACCCCATCGCCGACGACGTCGATCTGCGCGCGGAAGACCTGCGGCGTGTCGCTCGCCATCACCGTCGTGTTCATCCGCGGGATCACGTCGAAGCACACCGCGGTGCCCGGCGGCACGTCGGGGAAGGTCTCGAGGAAGCCGTCCCCGTCGCGATCCTCGGCGGTGCGCGGGCCCGCGCAGATCACGCTCGGATCGCGGGGATCCGCGACGCCCCCGGCGGTGTTCGCCTCGATCCGCTCGATGAAGATCGTCGCGTCGACGCCGTCGTCGTCGGCGTCGCGGGCGCGCGCGGTGAGATCGAGGGGGATCGAGGACGCGAGCGACGTGATCGCGGTGACGACCTCCGCGTCGACCGTGCCGCCGCCGAGCGCGTACACGTAGGGCGCGCCCGACGTGTCGACCGATCCGCTCATCGTCGCGATCTCGGTCCACGGATCGGAGGGCCGGCCGATGACCACGAGCTTTGCGCCGATCGAGCTCAGCGCGGCCGCGATCTCGGTCGTCGTGAACACCGCGTCGCACCCGTTGCCCTGGCCGTACGCCTCGTCTCCGATCATCACGAGGATGGGCAGCGCGTCGGACCGGACGCAGCCGTAGCCCACCGTCCCCGCGGAGCACGCCGCCGGCGCGACCTGCGCCGTCCCCGCCGCGTCGACGAAGGGCGTGTGGTCCCCTGTCGCGAAGAGCCACGCGGCCTGCCCGTACGGCTCGCTGGGCCCACCCCCGACGCGCGAGACGATGGTGTCGAGCGCGGCGACGACCGAGGCCACGTCGCTGGTGGAGGCCTGCGCGTTGACGATGCCGAAGTCCTCGGCGCGGCGGGCGTCCGGGCATTGATCGAAGTGGCCCGCGCCGATCCAGACGTCGGGGATCGCGGCGCGCAGTCCGTCGAACACGGTCGTCGCGAGGCTGTCGCGCAGCCGCGTGATCTCGCCGCCCATCGAGACGCTGCTGTCGATCATGAAGTACACGTCGGCGCGGCGGATCGAGATCTGGAACACGAGCGTGTCGCGCGCCGGATCGGGCGGCGCCTCGAACGGCACGACGAAGAAGAAGTCGCCGTCGGCCCGCGGGCTCGCCGTCGGGTCGAGCGGGTCCGTCATCGCGACCGCCTCGACGAGATCCGAGACCCCGTCGCCGTCGGTGTCGGCGTCGCGGGGATCCGTGCCGCGCGCGACCTCGCTCGCGTCCGGCAGCCCGTCGCCGTCGCTGTCGAGGTCGCGGAAGTCGGGCACGCCGTCGGCGTCGGTGTCGATCGGTGCGGTGGCGAGGTCCGCGTCCCCGGCCTCGTCGGCGTCGGAGATCCCGTCGCCGTCGCTGTCGTCGTCGGCGCTGTCGGGGATCCCGTCGCCGTCGGTGTCGACCGCGCCCCCCCCCTCCTGCGGATCGCTGAGGGAGTCCGCGTCTCCGTCGGCCAGCGGATCGCCGGCGTCACCCGACGGCACCGCGCCGTCGGCGCTCGCGTCGGGGCCGGCGTCGCGCGGGGGAGGCGGCGAGCCGGGATCGCAGCCCGCGAGGAGAACGGCGACGAGGACGATGCGGCGCATGGGACCTCCGGCGAGCATTCTACGCCGCGCGGGCGCCCTCCGGCTCGCCGCTCGCGAGCACGAGCACGAGGGGCCCCTCGGCGCCCTGACTCCGCCCGGAGGTCGTGGCGGCGCGCAGCGCCGCCCGACCGACCCGGCGCGCCTCGCGCCGGTCCGCGCGAAGCGCGGGGGTCGCGAGCGAAGCGAGCGGCCCTCGCCAGGGGGAGGCCCGCGCCCCCCTGCTCAGACCACCGGACTCCACCGAGCGCCTCGCGTAGCGCGCACGGGAGCTTGCACGACCGGTTGCGCCCCCTCAGGCTCTCAACACCGACTTCAGGAACTGCCCCGTGTACGAGCGCCTGCTGCTCGCGACCTGCTCGGGCGTGCCGCGCGCGATCACCTCGCCGCCGGCCGCGCCCCCCTCGGGGCCGAGGTCGACGACCCAGTCCGCGCACTTGATCACGTCGAGGTTGTGCTCGATCACGAGCACCGTGTTGCCCGCGTCGACCAGCGTCTGGAGCACCGCGAGGAGCCGCTCGACGTCCGCGAAGTGCAGGCCGGTCGTCGGCTCGTCGAGCACGTAGAGCGTGCGGCCGGTCTGGCGCTTGCCGAGCTCGCGGCTGAGCTTCACGCGCTGCGCTTCGCCTCCGGAGATCGTGGGCGCGGGCTGGCCGAGGCGCACGTAGCCCAGGCCGACCTGATCGAGCGTCGCGAGGATCCGCGTGAGCTTGGGGTAGGGCGCGAAGAGCTCGAGACACTCCTCGACGCTCGTGTCGAGCACGTCGGCGATGTCCTTGCCCTTGTAGCGGACCGACAGCGTCTGCGCGTTGTAGCGCCGGCCGCCGCACACCTCGCAGCGCACATAGACGTCGCTCAGGAAGTGCATCTCGACCTTCACGACGCCGTCGCCCCCGCACGCCTCGCAGCGGCCGCCCTTCACGTTGAAGCTGAAGCGGCCCGCGGTGAAGCCCCGCGCGCGCGCCTCCGGGAGCTGCGCGTAGATCTCGCGCACCTCGTCGAACGCCTTGGTGTACGTGCCGGGGTTGCTGCGCGGCGTGCGGCCGATCGGCTTCTGATCGATGGCGATCACCTTGTCGAGCGCGGCGAGCCCTTCGATCGCGTCGTGCGCGCCGACGGGCTCGGTCGCGCCGTGGAGCTCGCGCGCGAGCGCGGGCAAGAGAATCTGACTGACGAGCGAGCTCTTGCCCGCGCCGCTCACCCCGGTCACCGCGCTGAAGCAGCCGACCGGGAACGCCACGTCGACGCCGCGGAGGTTGTTCGCGCGCGCGCCCTTGATCGTGATCCACGCGCCGTTGCCGGGCCGTCGCGCGGCGGGGACCTCGATCCGTCGCCGGCCGCTCAGGAAGCCGCCGGTCGCGCTCTCCTTCGCGCGCGCGAGCGCCGCGGGCGTCCCGCTGAACACGACCTTGCCGCCGAGGTGGCCCGCGCCCGGACCGAAGTCGACCACGTGATCCGCCGCGCGGATCGTCTCCTCGTCGTGCTCGACCACGATCACCGTGTTGCCCGCGTCGCGCAGGCCCTCGAGGGTCGCGATCAGGCGCCGGTTGTCGCGCTGGTGCAGGCCGATCGACGGCTCGTCGAGCACGTACATCACGCCCGAGAGCTCGCTCCCGAGCTGGCTCGCGAGCCGGATGCGCTGCGCCTCGCCGCCCGACAGCGACGGGCCGCTGCGATCGAGCGTGAGGTAGTCGAGGCCGACGTCGAGGAGGAACGCGAGCCGGCTCCGCACCTCGCGGAGCACGCCCGCCGAGATCTGCGCCTGGTTGCCGACGAGCGCGAGCGAGGCGAGGGCCTGGCTCGCGTCCGCGACGGTCATCGCCGAGACGTCCGCGATGCTGCGCCCCGCGATCCGCACCGCCAGGCTCTCGGGCCGCAGGCGCTGGCCCTCGCACGCGCGGCAGGCCTGCTCCCCGAAGTACTTCGCGTACTGCGCGCGCGTGCGCTCGCTCGCGCTGTCCTTGATCCGGCGCTCGAGGAGGTTCAGCACGCCCTCGAACTTCACCGCGAAGCTCCCGTGGCTCCCCGTGCGCTCGTTCTCCCACGAGACGTCGATGCGCTCCGCGACGCCGTAGAGCACCTGATCGCGCTTCTTCTTCGGGAGCTTCCCGAACGGCACGTCGAGGTCCACCTGGCAGGCCTGCGCCATCGCGTCGACGATGCGGTAGCGCCAGCCCTCGCCGCGCTCCATCGAGGTCGCCCACGGGCGGATCGCCCCATCGCGGATCGACCGCGTCGGGTCCACGACGAGCTCGGGGTCGATCGCGTCGAGGCGCCCGAGCCCGTGGCAGTGCTCGCACATCCCGAGCGGGCTGTTGAACGAGAAGCTCTGGGGGCTGAGCTCGGGGAACGAGCGGCCGCAGCACGTGCGCCGCTCGCTGTAGCGCAGGAGCTCGCCGCCCACGTCCGCGAGGATCTCCCCCTGCCCCTCGCGCAGCGCGAGCTCGACGCTCTCGGTGAGCCGGCCCAGCGCATCCGCCCGCACCGCCACGCGGTCGATCACGAGCTCGACGTCGTGCTTGCGCTTCTTGTCGAGCGCGGGGAGCGCGTCGAGGCGGTGCACCTCGCCGTCGATCCGCACGCGCGCGAAGCCGTCCGCGACGGACTTCTCGAGGAGCTCCTTGAACTCGCCCTTGCGGTGCGTGACCAATGGAGCGAGCAAGGTGATCTGCGTGCCCTCCGGCCGGGCGGCGAGCTCCGACACGATCTCCTCGGCGCTCCGGCCCTGGACGCGCTTGCCGCACGCCGGGCAGTGCTGCACGCCGGCGCGCGCGTAGAGCACGCGCAGGTAGTCCGAGATCTCGGTGATCGTGCCGACCGTCGAGCGCGGGTTGCTCGACGCGGCCTTCTGCTCGATCGCGATCGTCGGCGACAGGCCGCGCAGCCGCTCGACGTTCGGGCGCTCGAGCCGTCCGAGGAACTGCCGCGCGTACGCGCTGAGGCTCTCGACGTAGCGCCGCTGCCCCTCGGCGAAGAGCGTGTCGAACGCGAGCGAGCTCTTCCCGGAGCCGCTGACGCCGGTGAAGACGACGAGCGCGCGCTTGGGCAGCTCGAGGTGGTCGATCGCGAGGTTGTGCTCGTGCGCGCCGACGATCTCGATGCGGTCGAGCTCGGAGGGAGAGCGCTTCTGCTTCCGGGCCATCGGGAGGACCGTCCACGTAGCACGCCACGTGGGGTCTGTACACCCGTTCAGCTACGGTCGGCCGCGCACGGCGTATCGTGGCGTCGCGTGGCCGAGTACCGCGACGAGAAGGAGACGCTGCGACGGCGGGTCGAGGAGCTCGAGGCCGAGCTCGCGCGCCTCCACGGCGACGGCCTCGCCGAGGCGCACGACGGCCTGCGCGAGGAGCGCGACGAGCTGCGCGAGGCGCTCGAGGGGAGGGACCGGGCGCTCGGGGCGCTGCAGCGCGAGCGCGATCAGCTCGTCGAGCGCCGCGACGAGCTCGCCCGCGCGCTCGCCGATCGCACCCGCCCGGGCTG
>JAYRVK010000283.1:0-5687 GCA_041918555.1 Sandaracinaceae bacterium | reverse complement strand
TGTAGCGGTGGAGCTCGCCGATCGCGCCGCGATCGAGCGGTCGCCCCGCGAGGACCCGCGCGTGGGCCGGAGCGAGCTCGGCGGGGAGCGGCTCCATCGGGCTCGGCCGCGCCGGGACCGGAGGCGGCGCGAGCTCGGGCGCAAGGGGCTCGGGCGGCGGCACCACGCGGGCCGGGACCGACGCGCTCGGCTCTTCGCCCGCGCGGAGGAGCGCGAGCACGCCGGCCGCGCCCGCGAGCGCGGCGATCCCCACGATCCCGGCGAGCGCGAGGGCCACGGCGGCGAGGCCCAACCGGTGCGGGGTGGGCTTCGGAGAGGCGTCGGACGCGTGGCTCGGCGAGACGGCGACGCGGGTCGCCGGAGCGGGAGCGGCGGGCCGCGACGGCGGGGGGACGGGGCGGGGCGCGAGCGCCGGCAGCGTCTCGGCGGTCGGATTCGGAGGCGTGGGTGGCTCGGAGGGCCGCGGCGCGGCCGGCCCCGTGCGGCGCACGGGCTCGCCGTCGAGCGCGGCGAGCGCGGCGAGCATCTCCCCCGCGGTCGCGAACCGATCCGCGCGGTCCTTGGCGAGCGCGCGCTGCACCCATCGCTCGAGCGCGTCGCTCACCTCGAGCCCCGGCGCCGCGTGCTCGAGCGGGGGCACCGGCTCGGTGAGGTGAGCGCGAAGCAGCTGGGCCGGCTCCTTCTCGAGGAACGGTCGGCGACCGGTGAGCATCTCGTACGCGAGGAGCCCGAGCGCATAGACGTCGGCGCGCTCGTCGGCCTGTCCCCCCGCCGCCTGCTCCGGCGCCATGTAGGCCGGCGTGCCGATCAACGCCCCACGCTGCGTGAGCTTGGTCCCCGTGCGCCCGCGCTCCCCCGTATAGCGCGCGAGGCCGAAGTCGAGCACCGTCGCGTGGTCGCGGCCGTCCACCTCGCGCACCACGATGTTGCCCGGCTTCAGATCGCGGTGCACCAGGCCGCGCTCGTGGGCATGAGCGACCGCCCGCAGCACTTGCGCGAGGAGGTCGAGGGCGCGCCGCGGCTCGAGCGGCGAGCCGCGGAGCAGCGCCGAGAGCGCCATGCCATCGACCTTCTCCATCACGAGATAGGGCGTGCCCTCGGCGACCCCGAGATCCGTGACCGCGACGATGTGCGGGTGCGAGAGCTCGGTCAGCGCGCGCGCCTCGCGCTGGAACCGCTTGCGCAGGAGCTCGGTGTCGGCGAGCTCGGGACGGAGAATCTTCACCGCGACGGCGGTCCCGAGCGCGAGGTGAGTGGCCTCGAACACCTGACCGATCCCTCCCTCGCCGAGCACCGCGTCGAGGCGATAGCGGCCGTCGAGCACATCCCCGACCTCCAGCGTCGGAGCCGGCGGGCTCGGGTCGTCCACCACCCTCGCGAAGGTACCACCGAGTAGACTCCGCGCGATGGCGGAGCCTCAGATCCTGATGATCCCGACGCACCCCGGCGTGCAGTACCACTTCTGCCGCGTCGGGCTCCCCGTGCACTTCCTCGGCCACTGGGACCAGTTCCACTACTGGCGCCCGCAGCCCTCGAACGTGCACAACGTCTTGCCCCGCTTCGAGGACGCGCACCTCGAGCTCGGGCCGGCCGACTACGCGCGGCTCCTCGACGATCCCGCGGTCGGGTTCCCCGATCGCTACGATCTCGCGTGGCTGATGTTCAACTGGCAGTACAAGCTCTTCCGCGACCGCCGCGGCATCAAACAGCTCTACCGCGTGAGCAAGGTCGAGGAGCTCGAGCCGCACGAGTGGGACGAGCTGTTGTCCCGCGACGACATCACCGTCGTGAGCTTCTACCCGAACACCGTGGCGTGGGCGAAGGAGACGCGCGGCGTCGACATCCCCTACGTCCCGCTCGGCCTCGACCCGGACGCCTACGACGGCTGGACCGGCGAGGACGACAACGTCCTCTCCATCATTCACAGCTACCGCGAGCGCGGCTGGCACTACCGCCAGTACGTCGAGGCGATGGAGGGCCTGCCCGCGCTCCACGTCGATCACCTCGACGCCTCGAAGCTCGTCTACCAGTACGACGACCTCCTGCGCGCGCTCCGCCGCGCGCGCCTGTACCTGCACGATGGGGAGCAGGAGTACACGATCACGCTGATCGAGGCGATGATGGTGGGCCTGCCGCTCGTGAGCTTCCGGCTCCCGGGCATCGAGCGCTACGTGGTGCACGGCGTGAACGGCTTCGTCGGCGACTCGGCGCGCGAGATCCGCGAGCACTGTCAACTATTGTTGCACGATCGTTCGCTGGCCGAGCGAATGGGCCGCGCGAGCCGGGCGATGGCGCTGCGCGACTACCACGAGGAGCGCTGGCGGGCGCAGTGGCGCGAGCTCATCGCAGCGTGGGTGGCGGCCTAGAACAGTGCGCCTCGGGGCCGCGGCCCCTCGCAGTGGAGCGCGACGGAGAGCTGCGCGACGCCCCTGGCGCTCGACGGCGATCGAGACCGGGCATGGCGTCGGAGAACCTAGCACGGCCCTCCGCGTCCCCTCGTGGCGGGCGCCCTCGCCGATCCGTCGACCTGTCGAGCGGCGCGCGGGATCGCTATCGTCCGTCCCGAGTCATGCGATCCACCCTCGCGCTGAGCCTGTTCCTCACGCTCCTCGGGTGCGGTGCCGCCGCCCCGCCGGGGCCGCTCGGCGGACGGCTCCTCCGGGAGGGCGAGCCCGCGCCCGACTTCCTGGCGCTCGATCAGCACGGCGAGGCCCGACAGCTCCACTTGCTCCGTCGGCGACGCCCGATGGTGCTGTTCTTCTACCCGAGGGACGGTAGCCCCGGCTGCACCGAGGAGGCGTGCGCGTTCCGCGACGCCTGGACGCAGCTCGAGGCGAGTGGCGCCGTGGTCGTCGGAGTGTCGAGCGACGACGTGCGCGCGCACGCGCGCTTCGCCGAGGAGCACGCGCTGCCGTTCCCGCTCCTCTCCGATCCGGACGGCGAGGCGCGGGCGCGCTACGGGGTGCCGGACCTCCTCGGGATGAGCGCGCGCGTGACGTTCGTGATCGACCGGGCCGGGGTCATCGCGAGGGTCTTCCCAGCGGTCGATCCCGGCGTCCACGCCGCCGAGGTGATCGAGGCGCTGGCGACGCTGCGGTGAGCGGCCCTTCGCGCGACCGCGCCACTCCGTGAATGGGCAAGGGATCCCCGAGGCCGGCACGCTGTCGCGATGTCTCCGAGGTTCAGTGACCCTCGTCCGCAGACGTCACCTACGACGGGAGCACGCTGGTGTTCCGCTCCGTGCGCGACGGCGGGAACGGATGGTGGGACCTCTGGGTCTCGACCCGCGAGTGCCTCCCGTAGTCCGACGCGAGACCCGGAGCGCACGCGAGCAGCGGAGATGGCCGTCCCGCGGCGGCACGGGCGCCTCTCCCGTGCGGTAGACCTGCGTCGCGCCGACCGACGTGAACGAGACGATCCAGATCGGGATCACGCGGGAGGGCGGGACCAACGAGTACATCGCGGTCGAGGTGCACGGGACGGTGCGCTGACGAGGGATCACGGCGCCAGAGACGTCCCATGGGTCGGGATCCCAACGGCTATCATCGCGCGTCCCATGCGAGACATCGTGCGCGCGCCGCGAGCGGCGGAGGTCGGGGCGAGCGTCGCGCTCGCGATCGCATGGATCGCCGTGGCGCGGCCCGGCGGGATCGACCTCCCGTACTTCTGGGACGAGGCCGACGTCTACGTGCCCGGCGCGAGGTGGGTCGCCGAGCACGGGCTCGACGTCACGCCGGGCGTCTTCCCGGACGACTACTCGCGCGGGCACCCGCCGCTCCTCTACCTGATCGCGGGGATCGCGTTCGCGCTCTTCGGGCCCGCGCCCGCGGTCGGGCACCTCGTGGTGCTGCCCTTCACCGTCGCCGCGCTGGCCGGCACGTACCTCCTCGGCGCGCGCCTGTTCGGCCGCGAGGCCGGCGCCGCCGCGGCGCTGCTCCTCGCGACGACGCCGCTGTTCCTCACGATGGGCAACATGCTCCTCCCCGAGATGCCGCTCACCGCGCTCGCGGTGCTGTCGTTCCTCGCGCTCGCGCACGGGCGGATCGGGCTCGCGGCCACCCTCGGCGTGGCCGCGGTGCTGATCAAGGAGACCGGCGTCTTCGCGGCCGCCGGGGTCGGTGCCGCGGTGCTCTTCGACGCCATCGAGCAAAAGAAGCTGCGAACGTCGGCCGCTCGGATCGGGCTCGCCACGCTCCCCCTCGGCGCGCTGTGCGCGTTCTTCCTCTGGCAGAAGGCCACCGCCGGCTACTTCGTGTTCCCGCACCACGCGAACCTCCTCACGGACCGGCCGTTCGAGCTCGGCGATGTGCTCACGGTGTTCCCATCGCTCTGCGGGTGGCACGGGCGCGGGGTGGTGATCGTCGCCGGGATCGCGGCCGGCGCGCTCGCGCTCCGGCATCGAAGCCCGAGCCCATCCGTCGCGCCGAGCCGCCGCGCGGTGCTCGTCGGCATGCTCGTGGTCGTGCTGGGGAACGCGGCCTTCTTCGCGAAGATGTTCTGGCTCGAGCGCTACGCGCTCCCCGCGCACCCGCTCGTCCTCGTCGCGGCGTGCGGCCCGTTGTTCGCGGCCGCGCGCTCGGCGCGCGGATGGCGCGAGGCGCTCCCGTGGCTCCCCGTCGCGCTCGCCGCGCTGATCGGCGCGGCCTCGGTCCACGCGCCGACCGCCCCCGACGCCGAGGAGCAGACCTTCGCCTACGCCGACGTGATCGCGACCCACCGCGCGGCGTTCCGGGGGATCGAGGCGCCCGCGCACGTGCTCACGACGTGGCCGATGACCGTGGAGCTCCGCCACGCGTACCTCGGCTACGTGGCCGAGGACCTCGACGCGCTCGACGCGCGCTACCTCGAGGGGCACCCCGGCGCGCGCTTCACGCTCGCCGTCGTCAACGTAGCTTCCACTCGTGCAGGCGATGTGCGCGCGGAGGCGCGGCGGCGCGGGATGCGCCGGCGGAGCACGCACCGGGTCGGCGTCGCGCCCGCGCTCGAGGTGTGGGCCCCGTGAGCCGCGCTGCGACCGAACGCCTCGTCGCGCTCGCCGGGATCGCGATCGTGACGGCGCTCCTGTTCTGGCCGGCGTTCGAGGGCCGCTGGTTCGAATGGGACGTGCCCGAGCAGTACTGGCCCGACCTCGTCTACCTGTGCTCCTCGCTCCACGACGGCGAGCTCCCGCTCTGGAACCCCTACGACCGCGCGGGCTACCCGTACTACGCGGACCCCCAGGCGGGCGCCTACCACCCGGTGAATTGGGCGATCTGCGCGCTCGGCCCGAGCCCCGGCATGCGCTGGGGGACGCTCCGCGTGGTGCTCGGGTTCTTCCTCGCGGGCGCGTTCGGCCTGCTGTGGCTGCGGCGGCTCGCGGTCCCGTGGAGCGGCGCGCTGGTCGGCGCGGTGGTGATCGAGGCCGCGCCGTTCATGCGGCACAACTGGGAGCTCAACCTCACCCTCGCGCTCGCGCACCTCCCGCTGATCCTCTGGGCGACGGACCGCGCGGTCGTGGAGCGCCGCGCCGGCGACGGGATCCTCCTCGGGTGGAGCGTGGCCCTCGGTGCGTGGGTCGGCTCGCCACCGGCGCTCTGGCTCTCGCTCAGCTTCGCGGCGCTCTACGCGCTCGCGCGGCTCGCCGGCGAGGTGCGCGCGCATGGGCGAGCGGCCCTCCTCCGCGGCGCCGGGAGCCTGGCCCTCGGTGG
>JAYRVK010000282.1:0-5441 GCA_041918555.1 Sandaracinaceae bacterium | reverse complement strand
CTCGTCGAGGATCCCGCGCGCGCCGTACAGATCGCCCTTCTGCGCGAGCTCGCGTGCCCGGACGAGGCGCGCCTCGTCGCTGCCCTCGAGCACGCGCGGCTCGGGGGCGTGCGCCGCGATCGCCGCGTCGACCAGGTCGCTCGAGGGCACCGCGCCGAAGTGACGCCGCGCCCGCCGCATCGCCCGCGCCGCGAGCGCCTCGCGCGGAGCGACGCCGAGCTCGAGCGCCGCGCGCGCCGCGATGGTCGACACGTACCGATCGGGCCCGCCCGCCAGCGCGAGGAGCGCGCGCTCGCCGAGCGCGCGGTCGACGGCGAGCGCGCCGGACACCTGGCGCACGTGCTCGGCCCCGTCCGTGATCACGTAGCCGAACGACGGCAGGATCAGCGCGCGCACCACGTGGCCCGCCTCGGGCCCGAGCCCGACCGCGCGGAGGTGCTCGCGCTCGATCCACCGGGCCGCGTCGGCCAGCACCTGCGGGTGCTTCGCGTCGCGAGCCCGCAAGAGAGGTTGTCCGAGGGTCACCGCCTCGAGCCCATGCCGCGGCGCGAGGGCCATCCCGAGCACGGGCGAGAGCGCGCTCCCCTCGGGCGGTGGCGTCTGCGAGACCATCTGGGCGACCGCCTTGGCGAGGTTCGTCACGTACCCCGGCCGCTCGGTGCCACAGAGGTCCGGCCCGAGATCGACGAGCGCGAGCCCCATCTCGCGCCACGCCCGCTCGACGAGGGCGCGCACGTACCCGCGCACCCACGCGACGCGCACCGCGAGCGCCGGCGCGCGGCGCACGGGCCGGAGCACGAGCTCGACCGCCCAGAGCGAGGCGAGGCTCCCATCGAGGCGGTGCGGCTCACCGAGCCGTCGCTCGAGCTCGCCCGCGTCCTCGGGGATCGGCGCGCTCATCCGTAGAGCCAGCCCTGCGCGTGGCAGTGCGCGCGGTACTCGCCCGCGATCTTGCGGTAGGCGCCGCCGATCGCGGCGAGTCGAGCGCGCGAGAAGCGGCTCACCTGCTTCGCGTAGGAGCGCTTCCCGTCCTCCGTGAAGAACGTGTCCGGGGGCACCGGCTCCTGGCCCGCGGGGATGAACTTGATCACCTCGTCCATGCAGGCCGCGGCCGACTCGATCACCCGCGTCCCGCGCAGCGCGAGCTCCTTCGAGAGCGGGCGCACGTCGGCGGGCCCCTGCTTGGCGAACGTCTCGGCGAGCTCGAAGAACTGGCCCGGATCGATGAGGGTGGAGGGCGCGCCGCCCGCGCCGTAGGTCACCGGCCCGTCGCCGCTCGTCGCGGCCAGCTCCGCCTTGGCGATGCGGAAGGCGAACGCGGCGGGGTCGGCGGTGCCCATCTTCGGGTAGCGGATCTCGACGATCACGTCGTCGCCGTCGGGGCGCATCGTCTGGTCGCGGCCGTCGTCTCCGAAGCCCTTCAGCTGCAGGTAGAGGTGACACTCCTCGACGGAGCGCGCGCGCGGCGCGGCGATCGGCGCGACCGGCGTCCCGCCGCCCGTGGGCGGCGGCTCCGGCGCGAGCGTGGCTCGGAACTCCGCGACCCCGAGCACGCGCCCGTCCTCGACGAGCAGGCACGGCTCGAAGAGGGCGTCCTCGTGGGCGCTGCGGTGGGTCTGGCGCGCCGCCTCCATCAGGCGCAACACGGCGCCCGGATCGTCGGCGGCGCACGCGAGGCCGAGCTCGCGCGTCGGCACCGCCACCACCGCGCGCGCGGCCCCGCACGCGGCGGCGATCGCCCGGAGGTGGGCGGGCACGAGGATCGCGTCGGCGGCGTCCGGCCCGCTCCACTTCACGATGCGCGAGTGGAGCGCGGTGAACGGCGACGTCGACGGAGCGGAGGTCCCGGCGAGCCGGGCACGGGCCGCGTCGAGGACCTCGTCGAAGCTGCGCGTGCCGATCGTCTTGGGCGTCGCATAGCGCAAGACGCCTTCCGCGGTCGTGGCGAGGACGACGAGCGGGCTCACGATCGGCTGCGTCGGATCGTCGGGCGCGACGAGCGGGCGCGCCAGCACGTCGGGGTGCGACTCGGCGAGACGCGAGGGGGCGAGCCGCGCGACCAGCGAGTCGAGCGTCGCCACCGCCGCCGCCGCGACCTTGCCGGCCGGCACCGCGGGGACCGTCGAGCTGCGCGCGGCGGTGGGCTCGCCGTCGGGGGGGGCCCACGCGAGCGCGATCCCGCTGAAGGCCGCGGCGACCGCCTTCGCGGGGACGGGGCCCGAGCAGTTGAACACGATGCCGTCGATCGGCGCGGCCTTCAGCCGCGCGAAGAGCGCCTCTCCGCTCGTGCGCGTGGCGGGTGGGATCGCGCGGCCCGGGTGTCGCTCGCGATGCGCGTCCAGGCAGTCGGGGGCGGTGAACACGGCCGCGAGGCGTCGCATGCCCGCGTCGGGCGCGAGCATCACCGCGTCCCCCTCGAGGCAGACGAGGAAGTCCTCGTAGCGTCGGAGCAAGAGGAAGCCGTCCTCGCGATCCGAGAGGCCGAGGAGGAAGGCCTCGACCTCGACCGCGCGAGCGAGCCCGCGCAGCGCGTCGAGGTCCTTCGGGAACAGCGCGAGCTCGTGGTCGCTCCCGATGTCGAGCCCGAGGCTCACCGCGGCGTCGGCGAGCCCGCGCTGGACGAGGGCGAGCCCGCCGAGCACCGCGAGCGCGTCGCCGAACACCACCTGGCGGGTGCGCTCGTACGCGGCCGCGGCCTCGCGGTCGGAGAACGCGCAGACCCACGGCTCGCCCGCGGCGCCGGGGACCCGCCGCGGCGCGGCGTCCGCGTCGACGGGCACGAGCCACGCGTCGTGCCCGAGGCACGCGCGGTAGAGGATCGTGCGCGAGAGGCGCCCCGCGCGGTGGGTGGCCAGCGCCTCCCGGATCGGCGGTCTCGTCACGGAGCGAGCGTACCTCGGTGCGCGTTCGTCCGTCGCGCCGGGATCCGTGCTGGAATGCGGCGCGTGGACCTCGCGGCCCAGCTCCGTGCCCAGTTCGCCGACGGATCGGTGTGGGCCTCGCGCGACGCGGTCGACCCGCACGACGCCGTGATCGAGGAGCTCCGCGGCGGACGGATCGATCGGCGCTCCGTCGCCGACGCCCTGCCCGCGCTCCTCGCCGACGAGGCGCTCCGCCTGCGCACGGGCGCGGTCGCGCTCCTCTCCGAGCTCGCGCGGGAGGTCGGGCCGGAGCGGGTCACCGCGATCCTCTGGGCCCACGAGCCCGCGTTCCGGGGCGTGCGCCCCGCGTGGCGGATCGCCCACGACGACCTCGAGCAGGCCGCGGCCGTGGCGCTCGCCGCCGTCGCGACCGCGCGCGACGAGAGCACCGTCGCGCTCCTGCGCGCGCTCGCCTTCGCCCGCTCGTGGCGCGCCTACCTCGTCCCGACGCTGGCGAAGCTGGACCCCGAGCTCGTCGCCTCGCACGCGCGCGAGCTCGTGACGCACGCCGATCTCGCGGTGCTCGCCGCGCTGGACCTCCCGCGGGCCGAGCGGGTCATCCACGCGCTCTCGCCCTACCCGCCCGAGGTGCCGACGTTCCTCACGAACGCGTTCTGGAGGCGGCTCGCGCCGGAGCACGCGCAGGCCCTGCGCGCCCGGATGTGGCCGGACGCTACGCCTCGCCCCGGGTGATCGGCGCGGTCTCGCGGAACAGCCAGGTCGTGTTGTCCCTCTGGAGGCGCCCGAGCTCCCACTGGTCGCGGATCAGCGCCACCGGCTTCCCATCGAGATCGGTGACCGCGAGCGGCACCCGCGCGGCCCGCAGCGCGTCGACCGTTCCCGCCTCGAGCACCCACCGGGCGAAGGAGTAGCCGAGCTTGTCGAGCAGGACCTCGGCGCCGTACTCGTGCTCGAGCCGGTACGCGAGCACGTCGAACTGGAGCTGCCCGACGACCCCGCAGATCGGGTCCTTCTCGCGTCCCGGCTCGATGAAGAGCTGCACCGTGCCCTCCTCCGCGAGCTGGCTCAGGCCCTTCTGCAGCTGCTTGCGCTTGAGCGGATCCCGGAGCGCGAGGCGCGCGAAGTGCTCGGGGCTGAAGCGCGGCACGGAGTCGAAGGTCAGCGGCCCGTCCGAGCTCAGCGTGTCGCCGATGCGGTAGAGCCCGGGATCGTGGAGGCCGACCACGTCGCCCGCCCACGCCTCGTGCACCGTCTTGCGATCGTCCGCGAAGATCTGCTCGGCCCGCGCGAGGCGGATCGTCTTGTCGAGCCGGAAGTGGTGGACGCGCATCCCCGACTCGAACTTGCCGCTCACGATCCGCATGAACGCGATCCGATCGCGGTGCGCGGGGTCCATGTTCGCCTGCACCTTGAAGACGAACGCGGTGAACCGATCGTCGCCCGGGCGCACCGTGCCGGCGCTCGTCTCGCGCGGCCCGGGGGGGGGGCAGATGTCCGCGAAGTCCTCGAGGAACGGCTCGACGCCGAAGCTCGTGAGCGCGCTCCCGAAGAACACCGGAGAGATCTCGCCCGAGAGGAAGCGCGCGCGGTCCCAGGTGTCGCCCGCGCCCTCTAGGAGATCCACCGCGCCGACGAGCTCCGCGGTCTGCTCCGCGCCGAGGAGCGCCGCGACCTGCGGGTCCTCGAGGCCGGACACCTTGACCGGCGCCCTGTGCATGTTCTTCGCGGTGCGCTCGAACGTGAGCACGCGCTTGGCCGAGAGATCGTAGACGCCCTTGAAGAGATCACCGCTCCCCACGGGCCACGTCACGGGCACCGTCGCGAGCCCGAGCACCTCCTCGACCTCGCTCATGAGCTCGAAGGGATCGCGCGCGGGGCGATCGAGCTTGTTCACGAAGGTGACGATCGGGGTCCCGCGCATGCGGCAGACGTGGAAGAGCTTCTTGGTCTGCTCCTCGACGCCCTTGGCCGCGTCGATGAGCATGATCGCGCAGTCCGCCGCGGTGAGCGTGCGGTAGGTGTCCTCGCTGAAGTCCTGGTGGCCCGGCGTGTCCAGCAGGTTGTAGCGGATGCCGCCGAGCTCGAACTGGAGGACCGACGAGGTGATGGAGATGCCGCGCTTCTTCTCGAGCTCCATCCAGTCGCTCGTCGCCGAGCGCTGCGCGCGCCGCGCCTTCACCGCGCCCGCGGAGTGGATCGCCCCACCGTAGAGGAGGAGCTTCTCCGTGAGCGTCGTCTTGCCCGCGTCGGGGTGCGAGATGATGGCGAAGGTCCTCCGCCGCTCGTGCTCCTTGGCCATCGTGGAGCGCGGGGTGTGGCGCGCCGACCCCGGACGCGAAACCCTCTGGGCCCGTTGGCGACCTCGACGACCGCGACCGCGCGCGCGCTCCTGGCGGTGGAGCGCGCGCGCAGCCTCGCCGCGATGCGCGCGTGCCGGATCGCCTCGGACGAGGTGCTCGTGCGCGCGGTGGACGAGGCCACCATCGCCGCCCGCGCGCCGCGCGTGCGCGAGATCCGCGGCCCGCGCTCGCTGATCGCGCACGTCGCGCTCGCGTCGCG
>JAYRVK010000281.1:0-11279 GCA_041918555.1 Sandaracinaceae bacterium | reverse complement strand
GCCTCCGTCTCGCGCGCGCCGAGGGTCGCCGCGATCTGCTCGACGAAGAGCGGGTTGCCCTCGGTGCGCTCGGCGAGCGCCCGCGCCACGGGGTCCGGGGGCCGCGCGCCCGCGGCGCGCTCGGCGATCGCGCGGACCTCCTCGAGGCCGACCCCGCCGAGATCGATCCGCAGCGCGCCCTCACCGACCTCCACCTCGCTCGCGGCGCCGCGCGCGGTCACCACCACGAGGAGCGGCGCGTCGCAGAGCCGGACCGACAGCTCGCGCACGAGCGCGAGCGACTCCCCGTCCATCCACTGCGCGTCCTCGAGGAAGAGCGCGACCGGACGCTGCGCACAGAGGCCCGCGAAGTAGTCGAGCAGCGCGAGCCGCAAGCGGTCGGAGGCCAGCTCGGGATCGCGCTCCACCGAGGTCGCGGCGATCGACTCGCGCGAGCCCGACGCGACGAGGAGCGGCAGCAGCCCGTCCGCGCAGCGGCGCGCGGCGTCGCGATCCGGGATCGCGTCGCGCACGAGCGCGAGGACCGCCTGCCGCTGCGCGAAGGGCGGCCCGTCGGCTTGGAGCGGCGGCCAGCCGCGCGTGAGGACGCCTCGATGCGAGCCGCGCCGGAGCGCGGTCGCGAGGCCCGCGTAGGCGCGCTGGTGGCCGAAGGGCTCGGCGCCGCCGACGAGGATCGTCGCGGCCGGCTCCCGCGCGCCGACGAGGCGCTCGATCTCCTGGCGGAGCCGCGTCTTGCCGATGCCGGCGGGGCCCGCGAGGACGACGAGCGCGGCGCGCTCGCGCGCGGCGTCGACCGCGGCCTCGACGAGCGCCAGCTCCGACAGGCGCCCCACGAGGGTGCTCGGATCGGCCTCGTCGGCCCACGCCTCGCCCGAGGACTCGGCGAGCACCTCGACGAAGCGCTCCGCGCGCTCGCCGACCACGAAGCGCTCCCCGAGGGCGCGCGCGGTCCGCGGCTCGACCGCGACGCCCTCGACGTCGAGGCCGGCGACGTCGTGCGCCCACGCGAGCCCGTCGCCGACGATCCCGCTCGCGTCGGCGCGCGCGCGGCTCGACGAGACCGCCACGTTCGCGGCGAGGTGCCGCAGCGCGAGCGCCGCCGACGTGGCCCGGCGCGCCTCGTCGCCGCGCCACGTGTCCGCGCCGAACAGCCCGATCACGTCTCCGCTCAAGAGCGGGATCGCCTCGCCCCCGCGGGCGCGGACGGCCTCCTCGATCGCGAGGGAGTCGGTCGCGCCCCGCGCGAGCAGCACCACGACGACGCGCAGCTCGTCGGACCGGATGGAGGCCGCGACCGGTCGCCGCGCGGGGAGCAGCGACGGGCGGATGCGCTGTTCTCCCGCCTCCGCCACCGCGAGCGCGGCGGCGAGCGCGTCCGCGGTGGGCCACCGATCCGCGGGCGACTTCGCGAGACACCGCTGGATCACTTCGGCGAGCTCCTCGCTCACGTGGGGCGCGACCTCGCGGAGCGGCGCGATCGGCTCCTGGATGATCGCGAGGAGCGTCGCGACCGGCGGGTCGTAGTCGAAGGGGAGCCGGCCGGTCAGCGCCTCGTACGCGAGCACGCCGAGCGCCCAGACATCCGTGCGCGCGTCGACCTCGCGGACCCCGCGCGCCTGCTCGGGCGACAGGTACGCGGGCGTGCCGAGGAGCGCCGCGTCTCCGGTGAGCCGCGCGGTGTTCTCGATGAACGCGATCCCGAAGTCGAGGAGCTTCACCGCGCCGTCGGCGCACAGGAACACGTTCGCGGGTTTGAGATCGCGGTGCACGATGCCCCGCGCGTGCGCGGCCTCGAGCCCCGCGCAGGCCTGCACGAGGATCCGCACGACCTCGGCCGGCGAGAGCGCGCGCTCGGCCTCGAGGCGCTCCGCGAGGCTCGTCCCCTCGAGCAGCTCGAGCACGATGAAGGGGCTGCCGAGCACGTCGCGGCCGCTGTCGAGGACGCGCACCACGTTCGGGTGCTCGATGCGGATCGCGGCCTCGCGCTCGAAGCGCGCGGCGAGGTTCGGCGTGAGGCGATCCGGGAGGATCGACTTGATCGCGACGAGGCGTCCGTCGGGCGCCCGCGCGCGCACCACGAGGCCCATCCCGCCGCGACCGATCACGCCCTCGACCTGGTACTCGCCCAGGCGCGGCAGGGCGGGGGCGGGCGGCTCGCTCACGGCGACATCCTACTCAACCCGGGCGAGCGCCGGTGGTACGATGTGGCCATGTGGTCGCGGGGTTGGGTGCTGGCCTGGCTCGCCGGTCCGCTCGCGCTCGGGTGCGGGGGCCCGATCTGCGCGGCCCCCGAGCTCGAGGCCGCGCTGCGCGACGCGCCCGCGGGCTCGACGGTGAGCGTGGGCGCGTGCCGGATCGAGGGGCGCTTCACGGTGGCGCGCGGGGTGACCCTCGAGGGGCAAGGATCCTTGCAGTCGACGATCGCGGGGCCGGGCACCGTGCTCGTCGTCGAGGGCGACGGCGCATCGATCGAGGGACTGCGCATCGAGCACGGGTCGGGCCACGGCGTGGTGGCGATCGACGCAGCCGCGTTGACGCTCCGCGACGTGGCGGTCCACTCGCCGACGGTCGGGCGCGCGGCGGTCGGCCTCGTGCGCGTCGGCGACGTGGTGCTCGAGGACGTGACGATCACGGGGCCGGTCACTGCGGCGAACGCGACCGAGGTCCCCGCGATGCCCGACGAGACGAACACCGCGCTCTACGGCCTCCTGCTCGTCGACGTGTCCGCGCGGCTCGAGCGCGTGACGGTCTCCGGGTTCGCGCTCGCGGGCGCGGCGTGGGCGAACAGCGACGTCGCGTGGGTCGACGGATCGGCGAGCACGAACCTCGGGCTCGGCGTCTGGATGAACGGCGGGACCGCGCACCTCGGGCGCGTGGCGATCACGGACACGCTGCGCGGGTTCCGGGGCGACCCGACCTTCGGGCTCGCGGTCGGGAGCGACACCGCGCTCACCACCGTCGACGTCGAGCTCGCGCGCGCGCAGGGCGGGTTCGGGATGTTCCAGGACGGCGGCGGCTCGATGCACACGAACCTCGAGGCGAGCGAGAACGCGGCCGGCGGGATCCTCGTCCAGCGCACGACGGAGTTCACGCTCACCGGCGCGGACGTGCACGACAACGACTTTGCCGGTGTACTGGCGATCGAGGCGGGCGGGCTCGTCGTCGACACCTCGGCGATCACCGCGACGCGCCTCGTGAGCCGGGTGATCAGTGGCTTCGAGCCGATCGAGATCGGCGACGGGATCCAGCTCGTGCGACCCACGAGCGGGACGGTGGTTCGCGCGACGACCCTGACCGGGAACGAGCGCGCGGGGCTGCTCCTCGATCTGGGCGGCGGCGACACCTCGACGGTCTCGATCGAGACCGTCGGGGTCGACGCGGCGGGCGCCGCGTTCGGCGCGGTCGCGCAGAACGGCACCGTCGCCCCGGGCTGGGACGCGGGCATCACCCGGAGCGGCGCGGCCGCCGCCAACGACGCGGCCTTCGCGGGCGGGCTCGCCGTCACCGGGATCGTCGCGCCGACCGACCTCACCGCGAGCGGGCTCGAGGGCATCGTCGCGCCGACGGACTGAGAACGCACTACTCGTCGAGCGGCAGCGCGCCCGGGAGCTCGTAGCTGGTCGCCTGCACCGGAACGTCGACCTCGCGGTACTGCACGTCGTTCTGGAGACGCGCCAGGTCGAAGCCCTCGACCTGCACGCACGCGCCGACCGTGACGCGATCGATCACTCCGTCCACGAGATCGCGACGTCCTCGACGACGCCCTGCCCATAGATCACGAACGCGCGGCGCCGCGGCGCCTCGACGCCGACGTTCCGCACCGCCGATCCCTGATCGAGCGAGAAGAGCGTGCGCACCTCGCTCGCCGCGCTCGAGGTGACGCGCGTGCCCTCGACGCACGCGCCGATCACGTCCTGGCCGAAGAGACCGACGCCGCCGTAGGGGCTCCCGTCCATCGCGAGGCCGCTGAACGCCTCGTCGTAGCGGCCGGTGCGCACCGCGATCACCCCGCCGCGCGGCGTCCACAGCTGCGCCTCGCCGATCGTGCGGAGCGGGCGCTCGCGACTCCCGATGCCGCCGACGAGCGCCTCGTCGTCGACGTAGACGATCGGTCGATCCGTGGGCAGGTCCGCGGGCCAACCGTCCGCGGGGCACTCGGGGCCGATCCGCGCGCAGCCCGGCGTGCCCGGGAGGTGCATCTCTCCGAACGGACAGTCGTCCCGCCGTCCCGACTCCGGCCAGGGCTCGCAGCGCAGGACGCCGTCCGGGTCGAGCACCTCGCGCCAACCCGCGCGACAGGGCGTCAACACGACCGGCGAGCGCGCCGCGGCCGCGTCGGTGCCGCCGTCCTCGGGGATCACCGCGGGCGGCTCACACGCCGTGAGCGCGGCGATCGCCGCGAGCGCGCACCTCGCCCATCCCCGACCCACGGCACGAGGATAACCCAGCCATGGCGGGCGCGGTGCGCCGTCAGCGCGCCCATCCCTGCGCGGTGAGGAGCGCGGTCGCCTTCGCGCGCAGCGCCGGGTCGAGCGCGCCCTCGAGGGCCGCGGCGAGCGCGTCGGCGAGCTCCGCGCCGCTCGCGAAGCGCGCGCGTGGGTCCTTGGCGAGCCCGATCGCGAGCGCGAGATCGACGTCCTCGTGGAGCGGGGCGTGCGCGCTCGGCCGCGGCGGCATGTGGTGCACGACGCGGTAGATCACGCGCACCGCGTCACCGGGACGGAACGGCGGGCGGCCCACGAGGCACCGGTACGCGACGGCGGCGAGCCCGTAGCGATCCGCCGCCGGACCCACGTCCTCCGCGAGCGCCTGCTCGGGGGCCATGTACGACGGCGTGCCGAGGAGGCGACCGCGCGTGAGCGTCCCGCTCGACGCGCCGAGGCGCGCGACGCCGAAGTCGAGGATCTTCCAGAGCACGCGGCCACCCTCGAGCTCCACGCGGTAGAGGTTCTGCGGCTTGACGTCGCGGTGGACGATCCCCGCCGCGGCCGCCACTTCGAGGCCCTCCCCCACCTGCTGCACGAGCTCGACGACCTCGCGCGCCGCCATCGTCGCCCCGAGCCGGCGCAGGTGCGCGGAGAGGTCCTCGCCGCGCAGGAGCTCCATCGCGAGGTACGGCAGCGTCGCCGGCGGCTCACCGACGTCGAGCACCCGGACCACGTGCGGCGAGGTGAGGCTCGCCGCCGCGCGCGCCTCGCGCAGGAACCGGTGCACCGCGTCGTCGCTCACGGCCTGGCCGAGGAGGACCTTCACCGCGGCGGCCGCGCCGTCGTCGTCGACCGCCTCGTAGACCTCGCCCATCCCGCCGCGCCCGAGCAGCACGCCGAGGCTGAACCGACCGAGCCGCTCCCCGGTCAGGCGGCCCGCGCCGCCGACGGGGAGCGCGCGCGCGAAGTCCTCGCGCGCCTCGTCGAGCTGCACCTCGCGCCGCGCGACCTCGCGGACCGCGGCCTCGAGCTCCTCCAAGATCCGCGCGAGCGTGCGCCGCGAGCCCGCCGCGGCCGCGTGCGTGCCCGCGAAGATGAGCTGCACCATGAGCTCGGCGAGGAGCGTCTCGAGCGGCCCCGCGGTCGCGGTGACGAGCGCGGGCACGTCGGCGACGAGGCCCGCGATCGTGGTGGCGAGGTGGAGGACGGCCGCGGTGAGGTACGTGGCCCACGCGGCGCGGCGGCTCGCGTTGCGGCCCGCGACGTAGATGCCGAGCACGGGCGCCGCGCTCGCGGCGCTGAGCGAGCCGAAGAACGCGACCGCGCACATCACGCCCACCGTGGCGACGATCCACACCGCGGTGAGCCGCCCCTCGGTGTACCGCGTCGCGTCGCGCGCGATCGCGTGCAGGTACACGTTCGAGACGAAGAGGCAGGCCATGCCCGCGGAGACGAGCGCGAGCTGCGCGGGCTCGACGTCGAAGAAGGGCGCCCCGACCGCGGTGATCAGCGAGCCCGAGATGCCGACGACGGCCAGCCCGCGCGAGCGCGCGAGCTCCTCGGAGCGCGCGGCGTCCGCGGGGCTGGCCGCCGTGCTCGTGGGTGCGCGCGTGGGTCGATCCCCGGTCGTGCTCGTGGGCGCGGAGCCCTCCTCCGAGCCGGACGGAACGCGGATCGCGCTCGGCCGCTCGGCGACGGTCGCCGCCTCGGTCGCGCTCGCGTCCGCATCGTCGAGGCCCGGCTCGTCCATCCCCCGCGCGAACGTAGCGCGCGGGCCTACCTCGACGCGAGGCGCGCGCGGACCGCGGCGAGGATCGCGGGCGGCGCCTTGTGCACCGAGCCCGCGTCGAAGGGCGGCTGCGGGTCGTACTCGATGCCGAGCTGGATGGCTTGCGCCAGCTCCGGGCCCGCGATCGCCGCGGCGAGCGCGAGCGCCATGTCGATCCCGCTCGAGACGCCGGCCGCGGTGATCACGCGGCCCTCGTCGACCACGCGCTGGTCCGACACCGGGATCGCGCCGTAGTCCGCCAGCCGCTCGACGAGCGCCCAGTGGGTGGTGGCGCGCTTGCCGCGGAGGATCCCCGCCGCGCCGAGCACGAGCGCGCCGGTGCACACGCTCGTGGTGTAGGTGGCGGTGCGATCGATCGCGCGCACCCACTCGACCACGCGCGCGTCCTCGACCAGCGCGCGCGTGCCGTGCCCGCCAGGCACCAGCAGGAGATCCGCGCGCGTCACGTCGTCGATCGACGCGTCGGCGACGAGCCGCAGGAACCCGTTGTCGGTGGCGACGGGCCCCGCCTGCGGCCCGACGAAGGTCACCGTGGCGCCCGGCAGGCGCGAGAGCACCTCGTAGGGCCCGACCACGTCGAGCGCGGTGATGCGCTCGAAGATCAGCGCGACGATCTGCATGGGAGCGGAGTGTGCCGCGGGCCCTCGTCGAGCGCCCGTCAGGGATCCCCGTCGGAGTCCGCGGTGTCGCGGTCGAACTGCCGCGCGACCTGGAGGTATTTGTTGGCCGTCATGTGGCTCATCCCGAGGTCGACCTTGGAACAGAGCTCCTTGATGTCCCTCGCGCCGAGGTGCTCGCGCATCGCGAGGAGCTGCAGCAGGTGATGCCCGGTGTCGTAGAAGGACAGCGTCCGCAGCCGCTCGTGCGCGTGGACCTGCGCGACGTGCCAGCTCGCGAGCTCCTTGGAATCGAGCCCCGGCGGCGGCTGGGTCGGCAGCGGGATCGGCGTGGTCACGGCGATCGGCGGTCGCGTCGATGACGCGATCGGCGGGCGCGGCCTCGGCTCGACGGCGGGCGGAGTGCGCGGCGTGCGCGCCGCCGGTGGGCGCGCGGGCGCGGGGACGTGGACGCGGGGGAGGACGCGAGGGAGGCGGGGACGGGCCATGTGGCGAGGATGCCCGCGAAGTGCGCGGCGCGCACGATTCGAGGGATCGATCGGGGCTCGCTTCGAACCGCCGGGAGGCGAGGAGAGCGGGAGGCGAGGAGAGTGCGTCCGCGACGCGGACGCGAGCAGCGCCGAAAGATCGGAAGGCGAGAAGAGCGAGGAGGTCGACAGCACGGACATGGCGACGCGCTACCCCGAGGACCGGAACGGCAATCCGTTTCCGCCGCGCGCGGCTGCGATGAGCTTCAGCGTCAGCCGCTTCGTGGAGAAGCTCGAGGAGGCGGCCGACTCCCTCCCGTTGGCTCACTCTGGGTCGAGCCCGGCGCGAATGAGAAGCGATTGGGGCCTGGATGGACCGCCGCCGGCGGACGCGGGCGCGGGCGCGGGGCGGGCGCAGGCGCGGGTGCAAGTCTCGTAGCGAGGACGAGGACGTCCAAACGAGCCGCTCGATCGAGTCGCGTTCAACAGCGCGTCGATCCTCCGGGAACGACTCTCGTGATCACTCGGCGATCGCGAACTCGGGGCAGACCTCGAAGCTCGCGAGGCAGGGGAACTCGAGCCCGCGGAGCGCGGCCTCGATGCAGGTCACGACCTCGCTCGGGCCCCCGCGGACCTCGACCACGCGCCCGCGGTCGTCGAGGACGACCTCGACGGACGGACCGAACGGGTCGGCGAAGCACGGATCTGCGCGCTCGGCCATCTGCGCCATGTCGTCGTCCGCGCGCCCGTCGATCCTCGTGGTGCCGGCGGCGCACTCGAGCCCAGCGGCGCGCACGGCGGCCTCCACGCGCGACTCGGCGGCCCCGATGCGTGCGAGGTCCTCCTCGTCGCGGCGGCACGGCGCCCAGAACGCGCCGGCGAAGGTGCTCGGATCGTAGAACGCCTCGGGCGATGCCCCGGGCGCTGCGATCTGGAGTCCCCCGGTGAAGCACTCGTCGGCCGCGCCGGCGACCGCGGCGGCCTCGGCGAGCTGGGCCGCGGACTCGGCCATCGTGCACTCCATCACCGTCGCGTCCGGCCGCGCGCCGTCGGTGCCCGCGTCGCCCGGCGTGTCGCCGAGCCGGTGCGCCTGGTAGCAGCCGCTGCCGAGGAGCGCGAAGGTCAGCACGCCGGCCGCGGATGCGCGCACCGGCCGGAACGCGGCGAGCCGGCGCTCGCGCCGCTCGAGGAGGCGCCCCTCGACCCAAGCGAGATCCTCTTGGAGCGCGTCCGCACGCTCACGCATCTCCGCGACGAGCCCGCCCGCAGCGGCGTAGCCGCCGCCCGCGAGCGCGAGGTCGAGGCCGCGCGAGTAGCCCTCGGCGTAGAGCCGGTTCACCGAACGGCGTGCGCGCTCGAGGCGGCGCTCCGTCTCCGCGTCGACGCGCTCGGGCTCGACGCGGCGCGCGAGCGCGAGCGCGAGATGCGCGTCGTGGGCGCGGTACGCGAGGGAGTAGCTGAAGAACGACTGACCGCGCAGGCGGGTGAAGATCTCCGCGAAGCGCTCCATCGCCGGGTCCGGGTAGGTGTAGCCGTACCGGAACGGGTTCCCGACCAGGCGGCCCTCCTCGACCATCCGATCGTGAAGACGAGTTCCGTGGTACACCATCATCCGGGTCGCCTCGAAGACGCCGCCGGGGAGCGCCTCGAGGAGCGCGATGCCCGCGCGCACGGTGTCCGGCGTCGAGCCCGGGTGCACCAGCATGAGGTTCGAGACGGTGGCGACGCCGAGACGCCGAAATGCGTCGACGATCGCCAGCTCGTTCTCGCCGGGAGCCTTGCGCGCGTAGGCGCGAGCCTCCCCGTCGGTCGCGAGCTCGAGGCCGACGAAGCAGCGGACGAGCCCCGCGTCCCGGAACGCCTCGCAGACCGCGGGGGTCAGACGATCGGCGCGCAGCATCGCGCCGATGCCGTACTGCTCGACGCCGCGTGCGCGCAGGCCCTGTTTCAGAGCACGGAGCCACTCGAGCGCCGGGCCCTCCTCGTAAGGGAGGACGTGCTCGTCGACGAAGTAGAAGTAGCGGACGCCGCGCTCGTGGTAGAGCCCCGCGAGCTCGTCGCAGAGCGCGTCGTGGCTGCGGCGTCGCACGCCGCCGACTCCCGTTTCGCGCAGGACGGTGAGCGGAGTGCCCGCCGCGGTGCCCTCGCGCCATTCCAGTCCCTGGAGCGCGGCGGGGCTGCAGTAGAAGCAACGTCCCTTGCACCCTCGAGAGCCGACCACGTGCGCGGCCGGAAAGCCGAGGAGCTCCGGGAGCTCGTCGCGGATCGGCACTAGGCGCATCGCCGTCTCGTCGGTGACCGGCGCGGGCGGGCCGTCGCCGTGGCGTGTGGTCACGCCAGGGACGCCGTCGACGTCGAGCCCCGCGGCCATGCGCCGCGCGAGGGCGACGAGCGGGACCTCGCCTGCGTGGCGCACCACGCTGTCGAGCCACGGGTGCCGCGCGAGGAGCCACTCGCGCGCGAGCGTTCCGAACTGCCCGCCGGCGGTGACGTGACCGCGAAAGCCGCGGCGGTGCATCAGCTCGCCGAGCGCGAGCGGCCAGAGCGCGGAGCCCCCATCGGCGAGCGAGAGCCCGAGCACGTCGGGAGGCGACCGCGTCAGCGCCTCCGCCGCCTGGCGGAGCTCGATCGGGTCGTTGACGTAGTGCGTGGTCGACCGGATCCCCGCTTCGGCGAGCGCCGCGCGGAGGTACCCGAGGCCGAGGTTCTCGTTGTGTGCGAGCCGGCGGCCGACCAGCGCGACCGAGAGTGGACGCAGTTCCTTCATGGGCCCCCATGTCCTCCCCTCGCCTGTCCGCGCCACCGACGATCGCTCGTCGAGCACGGCGCCGTTTCGCGACTGCGGCCCTCGGACTCGACGCAAACGACCGCGGAGGCTAGCTTCGTCCATGACTTCGCGAACGTCGGCGCTCGTCTCGTCCTGTTGGCTCCTGCTCGCCGTCGGTTGCCCGACCACGGTTCCGGCGACGGACGCTGGCTCGACCGGTGACGATGCGGGTGTCGATGCCGGCTCGGTCTCCACCGATGCTGGATCGATCGACGGAGGGTCCGGCTCCGACGGCGGATCGACCACCGACTCCGGAGCGACCGATCCCTGTGCGGGCGGCGCATGCGACCCGTGCGACACGGGCCTCGCCGTCTCCGATCCGGAGCCGACGAGCGCGGCACGCGCGATGGGCGTCTGCTCGGGGCTGGTCAGCGCCGTCTGGCACCTCCCCGACGGTACCCTGCCCAGCGGCTCCGCTGCGTCGGCGTTCGCGCTCGGGCACGGCATCCTTCCCGCGTTCGGTACTGCGGTGACGGCCCGTGAGGGGGAGCGCTTGCTCGCGCTCTCGACGGGCACCGCGCGAAGGCCGACGGACGCCGGATATCAAGACGTGAGCGGGTTCGACAAGGGTTACACCAGCGGTACTCCGCCGGGGCTTCCGCACGAGGGGGCGGCCTGCCCGGGCGTCACCACCGGCCAGGCACACGACGGGATCGCGCTCGAGCTCACGCTCGACGTTCCGACGGGCGCGAGCGGGTTCCGGTTGCTCCTCAAGCACCACTCGGTGGAGTTCCCGGCGTATCTCTGCGCCGCGAACAACGATGTGGCCGCCCTCATCGTGTCGCCCGGACCGATGGGCGCGCCCGATGGCGAGGTCACCCGCGACCCCAGCGGGAACGCGTTGTCGGTCAACTCTTCGTTCATCGACGTCTGCTCGTGCTCGGGCGGCCCTGGCCCGTGCCTCGTCGGCGGCCGCACGTTCGCGTGCTCGGCCGGGAGCGGGGAGCTGGCCGGCAGCGGGTTCGACGGCACGCCGGATAGCGGAGCCGCGACGCGCTGGCTCGAAGCACGCGTCCCGGCGACGGCGGGTACGCGGATCACGATCCTGCTGACGCTCTGGGACTCGGGCGACGGTGTGCTCGACTCGACGATGATCGTCGATGGGTTCCGGTGGATCACGGATGCCCCCGCCTCGGCCGAGACGCGCGTCTT
>JAYRVK010000280.1:0-7614 GCA_041918555.1 Sandaracinaceae bacterium | reverse complement strand
TAGAAGTGGATGAAGCCGGGACGGCCCCCCTCGCGGGCGCGCTCCGGGTTGGCGGCGCACCAACGCGCGATCTGGCGGTCGAGCTCGCGGTCGACCTCCGCGAGCTGCGCGGGCGACGCGTCCTCGACCATCGCGAGGATCTGCGCCGCCTGCGACTCGTAGACGGTGAAGTGGTTGAGTCGCCCCCCGTAGGCCAGGTTCCCGTTGGGGATGACCTGCATCTCGGCTCGGGGCTCCACCTCGACGACCACGAGGGCCTCCTCACGCCCGGTCTTGGGATCGAAGCAGGGTGGATCGATGCGCGCGGCGCGCGCGGTGGCGATGGCTTGGAGCATCGAGGTATGGGCGTTACTCATCGGTCGGTCTCCTCTGCGGGTGCGGGGTCGGGTCGGGTGTGCTCGAGGCGCCGCATCGCGGCGCGGGCGCGGGCGATCTCTTCGGCGATCGCATCGGCGCGCGCTCCGCGCTCGACGTGGTGCTCCTCGTGCGCCGCCATCGCGGCGGCGAGCTCGCCTTCGAATGCGGCCCCGAGCTTGTCGAGGTGGCGCTGGGCCCTGTCCACGATCTCTGCGATCTTGGGTGCGCCGCGCGCTTCGATCACCGCCGTCTGGCAGCCCCGGATCATCCACACCAACGCCTCCGGCCAGTCGACGCGCATCCCATCGGCCGCGCGCTCGAGGGCCGCGCCGAGGAGCGTGCTCGAGGGCCGCTTCTCGGCGGGGCACTCGCCCCAGATCGCGACGAGGAGCGCGACGAGCTCGGGCGCGCGCCGCACCGCGAGGTGGGCATGCCGCGAGCCACGGCCCGGGGCGATCCGGCCGAGCCCGAGCGCGAGCGCGGCTTCCTCGGCGCCGAGGTCGGGCGGCGCGAGCGCGCGTGCGAGCCGGGCCCGCTCCGCGTCGAGCGCCTAGAGCCGCGCGCGCTCGCGCCGGTGCGCGTCGAGGGCCTCGCGCCCAAGGGCGACCACGCGATCGATCGGCTCCACGCTGGCGAACGCGCCGAGGGCGCCGAGCAGATCGCGGAGCGCCTTCGCGAGCGGCTCGGGGTGCGGCACCGCCTCGACGTGGAGCGCCTCGAGCACCCCCTCGAGCGCGTCGAGGCGCTCGCCGATGCCGGCGGACGGGCGGAGGGCGTCTTGCGCGTGGAGCGCGGCGACGGGGACGCCGGCCTCGACGCATCGCGGGAAGGCAGCGAGCCAGGCTTCGGGCCCGGGAGCGGGCGCGCGGCGCGGGATCGACCAGCGCGGATCGGCGGTGCTCACTTCGCCTCCCGGCTCTTGGCGATCGCGGCCTCGACGTGCGGCAAGCCCGCGGCGATCGCGGTCCGCACGACGTCGGACAGGGCGACGTCCTCGCGGTGCGCGAGGGCGCGGAGCCGGTCCGCGAGCGCGATCGGCAGGTCCAGGTTCACGCGGCGGCGCGCGCCCGCCGTGACGGTCCAGCGCGGGATCGCGCCGGGCGGCTTCGAAGTCGGGGCGCGCATCGCGTTGGGCATTGCGCAATCCTAGTGGCACGCAACGAAGCGTGCAATCGAGCGGTTCGGCGCCGCGGTGCTCGTGTCGCGGTTGGGTAGCGGATGCGTTCGGTGGCGTAGCATGTCCGTCAACGTACCGTGCGATAGCTCACGCTCGCGGCGCCGGTGCGGGACGTGCGCTTCGAAGTCCTCGAGCGGGCCGCGCGTGCTCACGCGAGGTGCAGCCCCTTCCTCGGCTCGGCCGGCGCTCGCGGCGCGCCGCAGACGGCGGTGTAGTGCGTCAGCGTCTCGGCCGCGCCCGCGACCACCGCGCGCAGGTCCGCGAGCACCTCCGCGGTCAACCGAAGGCGCTCCACGTCCGTCAGCGGCTCCGCACCGGGATGCGCTGCGGCAGCCGGATCCTCGAGCACGCGGCGGGCGAGCTCCGCATGGCGCCGCGTCAGGTCCGTGATCGCCCTCGCGGCTTCCGCACAGCTGGCTTCCAGCTCTTCGATCCAGGCCCCGCGCAGGCGCGCCGCCGCAGCGTCCGCCTCGCGAGCGAGCGCCTCGTCACGCTCCCACTGCCCGATCGTCTGCGGCGTCACCGCCCCCCACCCCGCGGCCGCCCTCCGGCCGTACAGCCGCGCGCGGACGAGGATCTCGATCCGCCTCTCTCGTGCCACCGGCTTCACCGCGACCTCCGCGCCGTGAGCTCGGGCGCCTCGCCGAGCACGGCGAGATCCTCGAGACGGAGCCCCGCGGCATCCGCGATCGGCTTCGCGTACACCGCGCCGATCGGGGTCCCGGCTGCCGCACGCCGGACGGTCCGCTCGGCAACACCTGCCCGCTCCGCGAGCCATGCCCACGGCTTGCCTGTGCGCGATCGCCAGCGCCGGAGCGCGGTCGTCGCCGGCCTACTCACGTCGGCCTCCGAGGACGGGCGCCAAAGGATTGGAGCCACGCGAAAGGTGCACCTGTATAGGCCACTTCTGAGAGATACCGAAGGCCACCCCCTGTTTTTGTGGGGTTTGTTGGTGATTGTGTCGAGTGCTCTGCATGGTGGATTCGTGGGCTTTCTGGCCGTCCTCGGCCGTGGATCGTGGTGCCCTATCGGCGCGCGGGCGAAGGACTTACCGGGGTAATAGGCTGTAGTTGGCGGAACCAAATCTGGAGGTTTCCTCCCTCCCTCCCTCTCTCCCCCACTCTCTGCCAACCACGGCCGATTACCCCGGTAAGTGGCCGATGTGGATGGGGTGGACGTCGAAGCTCTCGACGGGTCGGCCGATGCCGCCAGCGGGCTGCCCGCGCGTGCGACGGAGGTGCCCGAGGCTCACGAGCAGGTCGAGCGTGGGCGCGAGCTCCGGTGCGCTCAGCCGTCCCTTGAAGGCCTGCCGCACCTCGTCGCGCGTGAAGCTCGCCTCGCGCCGACGCGCGACCCACGCGAGCACTCGGCGCGCGCGCGTGACGTCCGCGTCCTCTGCCATGACGTCGAACGCCCGCATGGCGTGCGGGATGAAGTAGCTCTCGAGGAGATGCGTCGCCGCGCCGATCGTCTCCGCCAGAACCTCGTCGCCGGATGCGCCGCCGGCAACGTGCAGGAGACCTGCGAGCCGGAGCGCCGTCCCGTCCAGCTTCGACGCCCAGCCCGGCATGGACGCGAGGTCGCCCGTGACGCGGCGCCGTGGCTCGATGGACGCCCGCCACGCCCGGAACGCTTCGCGCGCGCTGGCCCCGAGCGTGAGCTCGCGCGGCTCCTCGGCAAAGGCGTACCGCGCCGCGAGTTCGTCCACGCCCGCGCTCCACGCTTCGCGCACCCTCGCCGGCATCGCTGGCGGTATGCGCCCGAGGTCGCGCTCGCCGACGACGCTGCGCGGGATCGAGTAGAGGAAGCGGTCGAACAAGCCGCGCTCGCGTGCGATCGGATGCCGGAACGCCGCGGACAGAACGCCGGGTTGGACGGCCACGCAGATCACGAGTCGTGGATCGGCGAGGTGCTCCTCGCGGCCTCGCCGATCCACGCGCACCGCGTCGCCCGCATGGGCGGCGAGCAGGATCTCGATGTTCGGGTCCGCCGAGTAGCGCTTGCTGACGAAGTTGCCGAAGACCCCGGAGTCAGCGCTCAGCATGGCCAGCCGTCCGCCGTGCTGAGCCAATAGGGTCTTGAGCTGCTCGGGCGTCGAGTCGTCGACGACGAGGCGCGGCGACGCGAGCTCCGGCGCCGCGTCGAGCTCCGCTTGCGCAGCCCTGCGCTTCGCCTCGGCCTCGGCCCGCACGCGCTCGTCCTCGGCGCGCGCCGCCTGATCGATAGCCCGCTTGAGCCTCGCCTCGAGCACCGCACGTTGAGACGAGCGATCGCGCACCTCGCTCGCCCGCTCCGCGGCGCGGCCGCGCTCGAACGCCACGATGGGCGCCGTCACGTGCCGATGGACAACCGACTTGAGCTCGCCCGGCTCGGCCGCGATCAGCACGTAGAGGTTGCAGGCGTCGCGGAAGCCAGGCCACGCGGTGACGCGCACGTTGCCGCCCGTGACGGCTGAGAGAGCGCCGATCGCGAAGCAGGCCGGCAGGTCCAGCGGCACCTGGACGTTGATGGCCTCGGCGCGCACGTAGTCAGCTACCCAGCGCGGCAGGAGGTCGATCGGGAACGCTGGCGGGTCGACGTCACGGCCCAGCGGTGCGGGTGGCTCCCACGGTTGCGAGACGGGGGGACCGCCGCGGGATCGCGGCGCCGCGATGGGGATCACGGGCGCCCGAGCGTCAGCTTCCCTTGCGTCGTCCGGCAGCGCGGCGCCGTCGTCCTCGGCCTCCGTCGCGTCGAGCTCGTTGGGGTCATCCGGCAGCGGCGCGTCCTCGTCGGCCGCGAGCCAGTCGCGGGGCGGATCGACGCTACGCAGGCGCCGAGTCACGACAGGCCCCCGCGCCGGACCAGCCGGTAGAGGCGGCTCCGCCGGATCGCGCGCAGCGTCGCAGCGACGTGGCCATCCGCGACGTCCGCACGCCATGCGCCCGGCGAGAGGTTGTTGGCGACGGGGATCCACCGATCCTGACGCGGGCAGTGGTAGCGGACGCGATCGCCCTCGGGGTGGCGCGGCCGGCGCTCCACGAGCGGCGAGCCGTCCGGCCGGACGCACGGGGAACCGACGGGCGCGCGGCACCGGGGACACGCGAACGCGAGCCTGAGCCGCTCCGGATCGCGGAGAACCTCGAGCGCGGCGACGAGCGCGAGCACGTCCTCAGCCGTGGCGCGGCGAGGATCGAGCGCGTCGGACCGGACCGCGGCGAGCGCCGCGTCAACGTTGCTTGCGGGGCTCACGACCGCCGCTCCCGCTCGAGCGCCTCGAGCACGCGGCGCGCGAGCAGCGCGGCGAGGGCCAAGCCCTGCGCACGGCCGACGAGCTCGCCCGCGCGGTAGGCATCATCGAGCGTGTCGTCCGGCTGCGCGTGGACGGCGGCGCTCGCGTCGCGGGCCTTCGCTTCCGCGCGCTCGATCTGGCGCGTGAGCGCGGCGAGTTCGACGTGCTCCATCGGGGCGCGCTCCTCGGCGTCGAGGCGGTGCGCGGTGTCTACTTCGGTTGCATGCTTCATGGTGCCTCCGGTGTTCTTCGGAGGCCCGTGGCGCGAGGGCGCGAGGTCGCGTAGACTCGGGTTGTCGGTCCGTCCACGCGGCCCGGGGCGCCTTACGCCTCGGGCCGTTTGCTATTCGGACGCCTCGTTGCAGCCGCCCTCGATGAAGTCGGCGAGGCTGCGAACGTCGACGTAGACGTGTCCCCCGCTCGGTCGGGACGCCTTGATGTGACGCTTCTTCCGCCACCGCCCGAGGGTGTTGATCGAGCGGCCGATCGCGCGCGCGCACTGCCCCAGCGTCGCCCGCTCGCCGAGCTGGCTCAGGAGCGCGCGACGGAACTCCGACTCGGGCTTGGGCTCGGCGGCATTGAGGAGCCGCTCGAGGCGCGCGGGGTCGCCGCCCGCTGCGCCGCGGATCATCGCCGCGGCGCGTGGGTCGAGGCCGGCGAGCCGCTGGGCGACGTCGGCGGTTGGGGCGCTGGTGTTAGGTGCGGTGCGATGGTGCATGGTGTGGGGACCATGACCGCGGTCGCGCCTCGTCTGCGGATCCCTACTTCGGCACGCGCCCGCACGCCTGACGGATCCGCTTGGACGGGATCCCGGCGCAGCGTTCGACGATCAAGATCGCGCGGATCCGGCGAGTGCCCTGCCGCTTGGTGCCAGGGCACCGCGCCCGCGGGCCTTCATCGTCGCGGTTCAAGAGAGCCGTCTCGCGCACCCCACAGCCGGCGCAGCACCGGAACGACCCGTCCTCGTCCTGATCATCGGCCCACCTGTGCTGGTAGGGAGCGAACTCGCGATCGACGAAGGCGATGGCCGCGTCGAGATCCTCGCGCCACGGGTCGCGGTCGAGTCGCCACTCGCCTCCGCTGTCGAACCGGCGCAGCACCTTCGGGCGAGCCGTCCGCCCGTCGCAGTCCACTGCGGCGAAGAGGGCACGGGCCGCGCGGCACCCCTCATGGCCAGCGTCCAGGCTCTGACACGGCGCCGGTAGCATGCACGACGTCTTGCGGCCGGCCGCGAGCGCGGCGTCGTAAGCCTCGACTGCCCGCACGGCCTCAGCGATTGCGCGGTCGGTTGCCTCACGCTCGGCGTTCCGGTCCGGCACTCCGACGCGCAACGATCGGCCGATCGCTCGCCCCACGGCCCGCGCGTGCTCGAGGAGCCTGGCCTTCAATGCTTCGTCTTCGCCCGCGCGGGCGTAGACGCGATCCCCCTCGAGCTCGGGCGGCAGGGGCAGGGGCACCGACGCGATCGCCGCGTCGGCGTCATCGATCTGAGGCGCAGGCCCGATGACCCGAGCGCTGATGAAGATCGCACCGTTGTCCAAGCGCACGCGCGGGTGTTCACCGGGAACCGGCGGGCCACTCTCGCCCCGCTGCGCGCGGAGCGTCGTCCACCCGCGCCACGCGGCGCGCAAGCTCGGGAGACTCCACTTGGGCGACCGCAGCCGGTAGCCGACAACGCGCACGGTCGCCCAATCGTAGAGAACCTCGTCGCCGCGCCGCTTCTTCGGCGGGCTCACGCCGGCTTCGTGGAGCTCGCGGAGCAACGCCTCGATCTCCGCTCGCGTGAGCCGAGCCCCGGGGGTGCCGAAGTAGGGATCCGCGGAGGGCGCGCCAGGCGCGTCACCCTCCGTCATGCCCAAATCCGACGAGACCGCCACGCAAGACAACCTGACCGGCCGTGCAGCCCTGCGCAACACACTTGCGCAGCGTGCGCCCGATGCATTTCTGACCGGCGACGAAGCGGCGATCTACATCGACTGCTCGAGGCGCGCGTTGTTGGGGCTCGTCGCCGCCCGCAAGCTCCGCGTCGACGGGCGGGGGACGAAGCGCCGCGTGCTCTTCCGCCGCGCCACGCTCGACGCCTTCCTCGAGCAGCGCGCGGAGCACGCGCTGTGAGCGCGCCGACGACGCGCGTCCTCGTCGTGATGGAGGCGGACGACCTCCGCGCGCTCGTCGTCGAGGCGTTGCGCGAGGCCCTCGCCGATCGGCCGGCGGCCTCGAGCGCCGCGGAGTGGCTCGACACCGCGAGCGCTGCGGAGCTGCTCGGCGTGAACCCGAGGACGATCACGAAGCGCGCGGCGGCCGGCGAGATCCCCGCGTCGAGGATCGGGAAGTTGTGGCGCTTCCGCCGGAGCGACCTCGAGCGGCTGCTCGTCAGGAGCGACACGGGCTGAACACGATCACGCGCTCGGCTGGCGAGCGCTGTAGGGAGCAACGAACATGGACAAGGCTAGGACGATGAACGAGATCACCACGAACTACCCCGCCGACGAAGCGCCGCTCGCGCTGTTCGAGAGGCTCGACGGCGACCCCGAGGCCCGCGCGCTGTTCGACGCGGTGGCACGCGCCACGGACGACGAAGCGCCCCTCGCGCTGTTCGAGAGGCTCGACGGCGACCCCGAGGCCCGCGCGCTGTTCGACGCCGTGCTCCGCGCTACCGACGACGAGGAGCCGCTCGCGCTGTTCGAGAAGCTCGAGAAGGACGGGGACGCGCGGACGTTGTTCGACGAGGTGGCCTCGCTCGACGAGCGGGTGCTCGACGTCCTCCTGGAGATCCAGGCGGACCCCCCTCGGGGTCGCAGGTCGCGGG